>NZ_RAWC01000023.1:0-66566 GCF_003611685.1 Corallococcus sp. CA049B
GGTGGGGCTCAGTTCCTCTCGGCCGGGTTGCCGTCGGAACCGTCGCTGCCGTTGCGCATGAAGAGCTGCGCGCCCTTCTCCAGCAGCACGCCGCCCAATTCGCTGCGCTTCTCCCACAGCTTCTTGGGCGCGCCGCCCAGCCGCCGCAGGTCCTCCGGCTGCAGGTTCGCCGCGCGCCAGGTGAGCTGCTCCACCGCGTCGAAGAACTTCCCGGCCATCTCCCGCGAAGACATCCGCGACAGCTGCTCCAGGCTGAAGCCCTTGTCCGCGAGCAGGCCCGCGCTGCCCGCCGCCCACGTCTCGCTCGCCTTGTTGCTGCGCACCGCGCTGCCCGGCCGGGCGATCTTCACCGGCTCGTACACCGTGGGGCGCGTCTCCGGGATGACGTTGAGCTTGCGGCCGATCTTCTCGAAGGTGTCCAGCACCTGATCCAGCTGCGCGTCCGTGTGCGTGGCCATGTAGCTGGTGCGGATGAGCGCGTGGCCCGCCTCCACCGCCGGCGGAATGACGGGGTTGGCGAACACGCCCGCCTCGTGCAGCGCGCGCCAGAAGCGGAAGCACTTCACCTGGTCGCCAATGTGCACCGGCACCACCGGCGTCACCGACACGCCCGTGTCGAAGCCCATGGCGCGGAAGCCGTTGTGCATCTTCTCCGCGATGTCCAAGAGGCGCTCGCGGCGCTGCGGCTCCGCCTCGATGATCTCCGTCGCCTTGAGCGCCGCCGCGATGGACGCGGGCGTCATGGACGCGGAGAAGATGACCGAGCGCGCCTTGTGGCGGATGTAGTTGATGACCTCGAAGGGGCCCGCGAGCACGCCGCCCAGCGACGCGAAGCTCTTGGAGAACGTGCCCATCACCAGGTCCACGTCCTTCTCCAGGCCGAAGTACTCGGAGGTGCCCCGGCCCAGCTCGCCCAGCACGCCCATGGCGTGGGCGTCATCCGTCATCACGCGGGCGTTGTACTGCTTGGACAGCTCCACGATGCGGGGCAGGTTGCAGACGTCGCCCTCCATGGAGAACACGCCGTCCGTGACGATGATCTTCCCGGCGCCCGGCTCCGCCGCGGCGAGCAGCTGCTCCAGGTGCTCCATGTCGTTGTGGCGGAACTTGCGCTCGGTCGCGAACGACAGGCGCACGCCGTCCACCAGCGACGCGTGGTTCGCGCGGTCGCTGAACACGATGTCGTGCCGGCCCAGGATGGACGCCAGCGCCAGGTTCGTCTGGAACCCGGTGGAGATGACGATGGCCGCCTCGCGGTTGAGGAACTTGGCCAGCCGCGCCTCCAGCTCCTCGTGCAGCGCCAGAGTGCCGTTGAGCAGGCGCGAGCCGGAGCACGTGGTGCCGAACTTCTCCGTCGCCTTGATGGCCGCTTCCTTCACGCGCGGATCCGCGGACAGGCCCAGGTAGTTGTTCGAGCCCACCATGATGACCCGCCGCCCCTCGATCTCCACCTCCGTGGCTCCGTGCGACGCCTCGATGGCCCGGAAGTACGGGTACAAACCCGTGGCCTTGGCGATGCGGTAGTCCTTCCAGGTACGGCACTTGTCGAACACGTCGCTCATGGTGGTCTTTCTTACGCGTCGGAGGGTGTGATCCGAGCCGCTTTCCATGTGCAGGGCGCGTTCCAGGTTCGGATTGCCCGGCCGCGCGAACACCCAGGGGGACGACGCGAGGGGGTCAATAAAGAGGGAAAACCGCACTGTCAAGGCAGGGACGGTCCCATCGCATCGCGTGTGGGGCATCCGTGTCAGGGCGCGCCTTGACAGTCATGCCGCATTGGTGGCACGCCGCGCCCCCGGACCTTCGTTCGCCAGTGGATGCTCCAGCACCCAGGGCACACACGGGTTCACATGGGGAATGGGTCGCGAGGGGCCGTCTGTTCCGGGGGCCTGGATCATGGCCGGCTTATTGCTTTGCCGGCCGGTATCAGAGGAGCAGACGGTGTCCCAAGCACGACGGCAGCGGTGGTTCGAGGGCTTCATCCAGGCAGCGATGTCGCGCCCCTGGCAGGTGCTGCTCGCTGTCGCCCTGGTGACGGCCGCCGCGGGCTTCTTCGCCTCGCGTCTGGAGTTCCGGGGCTCGTTCGTGGAGCTCCTCCCGGAGGGTGCCCCGGAGGTCCGGGACCTGACACGCGTGTCAGAGAAGGCGGGTGGAGACGGCTACCTGGTCATCATGGCCAAGGGAGCGGCACCGGAGGCCCTGAAGGCCTACGCCACGGAGTTCCAGAAGCGCCTGGAGGCCCTGCCGACGGTCCGCTACGTCGAGCACCACTATGACGTGGCCTTCTTCCGCCGCCACGGCCTGCTTCTGCTGCCCACGGCGGAGGTCGCCTCGCTGCGTCAGGACCTGGAGGCCCGCGTCCGCTACGAGAAGGAGCGCGCCAGCCCCCTCTTCGTGGACCTGGAGACGGAAGAAGCGCCGCCCACCTTCGAGGAGATCGCGAAGAAGCACACCCCGGACACCACGGCGCTGCCGGAGACGCTGGCGAACAAGGAGGGCACCGAGGTCTACCTGATGATCAAGCCGTCGGGGACGGCGGGGGACCTGGAGTTCGCGCGGAACTTCGTGGCCTCGGTGTTCGACACCGGCCGCCAGCTCGCGGCGGAGAAGTACCCGGGCGTGACGCTGGAGGCGACGGGCAACTTCCAGAACCGCATCGAAGAGGACGCGGTGATGCGCCGCGACCTGTCCAACGCGGGCCTCTTGTCCGCGCTCATTGCCGTAGGGCTCATCCTGCTGGCCACCCGGCGCATCTCCGCGCTGGCGGTGGTGGGCGTGCCGGTGATGGTGGGGCTGATGCTGACGTTCGCGTTCGCGCAGGGCGCCATCGGCCACCTCAACATCGTGACGGGCTTCCTCGTCGCCATCCTCATCGGCCTGGGCATCGAGTACGGCGTCCACCTGGCCATGCGCTACTGGGAGGAGCGCGAGCGGCACGGCGTGAAGGAGGCGCTCACGGCGGCGGTGCGCGGCACCTTCAGCGGGGCGCTCACGTCCGCCTTCACCAACGCGGCGGCGTTCTTCGTGCTGGTGCTGGCGCAGTTCCACGCCTTCCAGCAGTTCGGCCTGCTCGCGGGCGTGGGCGTGCTGATGGCGGTGCTGTCCGCGTACGCGCTGGGCCCGTCGCTGCTCGCCATCGCGGAGCGCATCCGCCCGTTCCGCCGCGACGCGGCCTCCACCGCCCAGGCCTCCGCGCCCGTTGCGGTCCCCGCTCCGGCGAAGGAGTGGCGGCGCTGGCCCACGGGCGTCATCGTCGCGGTGGCGCTGTCGGTGGTGGGCTTCGCGGCGTACTCGGTGGGCATCGCGCCCCGGTTGGGCTTCGAGACCAACCTGCGCAACCTGAAGGGTGACTCGCCGGCGTCGCGGCTGGACGACCACATCACGGAGCAGATCGGCTCGCCGCTCAACCCGGCCATCCTCGCCGTGGACACGCTGGAGCAGGTCCGCGAGGTGGAGGCCGTCATCGCCCAGGTGAAGGCGAAGAACGGCGCCAACTCCGTGTTCCTGCGCACCGCGTCCTTGAGCGACCTGGTGCCCTCCGACGTGGCGGGCCACGAGGTGGAGCTGGGCCGCATCCGGGCGCTGCTCGACGGGCTGCCGAAGTCCGCCCAGGAGGACCCGCGCGTGAAGGAACTGCGCGCCATGGTGGACGCGAAGCCCTACGGCCTGGACGAGCTGCCGGTGGAGGCGCGCCGCCGCTTCGAGGCGCTGGACGGCAAGGGGATGTTCCTCCTGCTGTTCCCGTCCGTGTCCAACTACGACACGCAGGACCTGCACCGCTGGGCGGGGCAGCTGGATGAGGTGGTGGCCGGGGCGAAGGCGAAGGGCATCGACCTGGCGGTGCTGGACAGCAACCGCATCGCGGCGCGCATCTTCTCGCTGGTGCGCATGGACGGGCCGTTCATCCTCTGGTCCGCGGCGGCGGTGGTGTTCCTGGTCATCCTCGCCAGCCTGCGCAGCTTCAAGCGCGCGCTGCTGGTGGCGGGCCCGCTGTTCCTGGGCATGACGTGCCTGGCGGGCGGGATGTACCTGTTCGACGTCCAGCTCAACTTCATCAACGCGGTGGTGCTGCCCAACCTGCTGGCCATCGCGGTGGACAACTCGGTGCACCTGTTCCACCGGTACGAGGAAGAGGGCCCCGGGTCGCTGGGCCGGGTGGTCCGCAACACCGGCTTCGCGGCGGTGGTGGCCACCCTGTCCAACGCGGCGGGCTACGGAGCGCTCCTCGTGGCGAACCATCAGGGCTTGCGCAGCATCGGACAGATTGCCCTACTGGGGGTCGTGAGCACCTTCCTGGGAACGACGGTGTTCTTCCCGGCGATGCTGGCGCTGTTGGAGCGGTGGAAGGGGCGGCGGTCCGCGGTGGCGCCGGAGTCGGGCGCGGTGGTGCGGAGCCTCAATCTCGGGGGGGCCGGCGAGCTGCCGGCCGAGTCGCCGGGGGAGCGCAAATCGGCGTGAGCATCTGGTCATTCAGCGAAGGCCGCGTGCGGCCCGTCGTGACGTCGTCGAACGAAGCGCTCGTGCGCTTCCGGCAGGTGGACCTCGTCCTCATGGTGGCCTGCTCGGTGGCCGCCCTGATGTGCGTGGGCCCGGCCCGCTGGGCGCCGCACTCCGGCCGCAACGCGCTCCTCTTCCTCTTCTTCGCGCTGGGCCTGCCGGCCATGCGCATGCTGGAGGCGCGCTTCCCGCGCCAGCAGCTCCTCGCCATCGTGGCGGACTTCTGGCTCCTGCCGGTGTCGGCGCTGGCCCACGGGTGGCTGGGTCCCATCGTGGACTGGATGAACCCGGTGCTGAAGGACGCCCAGCTGGTCGCGGTGGATCAGAAGCTGTTCGGCTTCCAGGCCGCGGTGGCGCTGGCGCACGTGGTCCCGCCCTGGGCCAACGACGTGCTGATGCTCTGCTACTACGGGCACTTCATCTGGCCGCTGCTCCTGGGCGTCTACCTGTACGCCCGGGGCAGGGGGGCCACGCCCGGCTTCGACGAGTACCTGCTGGGGCTGGGGCTGCTCCTGGGCTTCAACTACGCGGCGTACTCGCTGGTGCCCGCGGTGGGGCCCCGGTACTTTCTCATCGGCGCGTTCGACGGGCCGGCGACGCAGGGGTGGATCCTCACGCCGCTCTTGGAGTCCATGATGCGCACGCCCATGTACACCCGGGACTGCTTCCCGTCCGGGCACACCGGGGTGATGCTGGTGGTGCTCTTCTACGCGTTCCGGTTCGCCCGGCGCTTCTTCTGGGTGATGCTCTTCCCGGGCATGGGGCTCATCTTCGCGACGCTGGCGGGGCGGTTCCACTACGCCATCGACCTCATCTGCGCGGTGCCCCTGGTGATGGTGGTGACGGGGCTGGCGCTGGCCCTGTCCCGCTCCGCCCGGCAGCGCGCGGTGGAACAGGGCGCGCGTTCCGTGCCCGCGGACGCTATCGTCCGGCCCTGAACCGCCAGCCGGTCGCCCCGGGGTTCGGGGTGGACGTGCGCTGGCCTCAGAGGCCTGCCCCATGCCCCCCCGGCCCGTGCTCGCGCAGCGCGTCTCCCGCTTCGGCACCACCGTCTTCTCCGAGTTCAGCGCGCTGGCCCTGAAGCACCAGGCCGTGAACCTGGGGCAGGGCTTCCCGGACTTCGACGGGCCGGACGCCATCAAGGAAGCGGCGTGGAAGGCCATCCAGGGCGGCGTCAACCAGTACGCCCCCGGCATGGGCGCCAAGGACCTGCGCAACGCCATCGCGGAGCACGCGCAGCGCTTCTACAACCACGCCGTGGACCCGGACACGATGGTCACCGTCACCAGCGGCGCGACGGAGGCCATCCTCGACGTCATCCTGGGCCTGGTGGATCCGGGCGACGAGGTGGTGGCCTTCGAGCCGTACTACGACTCGTATGACGCCAACATCGCCTTCGTGGGCGCCACGCCGCGCTACGTGCCGCTGCGCCCGCCGGACGCGGAGCACGCCACCTGGTGGTTCGACCGGGAGGAGGTGCGCGCCGCCTTCGGGCCGAAGACGCGGCTGCTCATCCTCAACTCGCCGCACAACCCCACGGGCAAGGTCTTCACCCGCGAGGAGCTGGAGTTCCTGGGCAACCTCTGCGCCGAGCACGACGTGAAGGTGCTGGCGGACGAAGTCTACGAGCACATCGTCTTCGCCCCCGCGAAGCACATTCGCGCGGCCACGGTGCCGGTGCTCGCGGACCGCACGGTGACGGTGAGCAGCGCGGGCAAGTCCTTCAGCCTGACGGGGTGGAAGATCGGCTGGATCATCGCGCCGCCGCCGCTGCGGGACGCCGTACAGCGCGCGCACCAGTTCGTCACCTTCGCCACCGCGTCGCCGTTCCAGGCCGCCATGGCCGTGGCGCTGCGGCTGCCGGACAGCTACTTCCAGGACCTGACGGCGCTCTACACCGTCAAGCGCGAGCGGCTGCTCACGGGCCTGCGCGAGGCGGGGCTCCAGGCGTACTCGCCGGAGGGCAGCTACTTCATCCTCGCGGACATCCGCGGCTACGGCTTCGAGGACGACGTCGCGTTCTGCCGGCACCTGGTGACGGAGGTGGGCGTCGCGGGCATCCCGCCCAGCGTCTTCTACGGCCCGGAGCACCGGCACCTGGGACAGCGCTTCGCGCGCTTCGCCTTCTGCAAGACGGAGGGCGTGCTGGATGAAGCCGTGCGCCGCCTGCGCGCGAAGCTGCCCGCCCTCAAGCGCTGACGGGCCGTGAGCGACTTCTTCGGAGAGCTGTACCTGCGCAGCACGCTGCCGTACCTCTCCGAGGCGGTGACGGCCCGGGAAGCCGAGTACCTGTCCCGGGCGTTCGCGGACGTGGAGGGCCCGGTGGTGGACCTGGGCTGCGGCCACGGCCGGCACGCGGCGCGGCTCAACACGGAGGGCGCGCTCGCCGGCAGGGTGGTGGGCCTGGAGCTGGATCCGCTGTCCCTGCGCCTGCGCCGCCCCGGCTTCCCCGTGGTGCGGGGCGACCTGCGGGCGCTGCCCTTCCAGGACGCGACCCTGGGGGGCGCCTACGCCTGGTATTCGACACTCTTCGCCTTCAGCGACGCGGAGCACGTCCAGGTGCTGCGCGAGGTGGCGCGGGCGCTCAAGCCCGGCGGACGGTTGGTGTTCCAGACGGTCCCCTACGAGCGGCTGGCCGGAAGTCCGGGCGCGTCGTTCCGCGAGCGGTTACCGGATGGGAGTCTCCTGGAGGAGGAGAGCCGCTTCGACGCGACGCGTGGAAGGGATGTCGGGCAGCGTCAGCTCACCTTGCCTGACGGTCGCGTGCTGCGAGCGGCGTACACGCTTCGTTACTATCCTCTTGCGGAACTGAAGGGGCTGTTGGAAAGCACGGGCTTTTCGGTGCAGTGGGTGCACGGCGGCCTGGATGGCGCGCCGGTGTCACCCGAGTCGACCGACCTCATCGTGGGAGCCGGGCGCCGGTGACGGAGCCCCGGACACGTCCAGTGGATCCGAAAGAGACATCGCGAACGCGGGTCGGCCTGCTGGGGCAACTGCCCCGCCGGGTCGACGTGTACGAGGTCGGCCCCCGCGACGGCCTGCAGAACGAGCTCCGCACGCTGCCCACCCGAGACAAGGCGCGGCTCATCAACGCCCTGGTCGCCGCGGGGGAGAAGCGCATCGAGGTGACGTCGTTCGTGTCACCCAAGTGGATCCCCCAGCTGGCGGACGCGGAGGAATTGCTCAAGCTGGTGGGCCGCCGCCCCGGCGTCGTCTTCTCCGCGCTGGTGCCCAACCTCAAGGGCCTGGAGCGCGCGCAGGCGGCGGGCCTGGAGGAGGCCGCGGTGTTCATCTCCGCGTCGGAGGCCCACTCCAAGAAGAACATCAACAAGACCATCGCGGAGGCGCTGGCCGGCGCGAAGGAGGTGACGGCCGCCGCCCGCAAGGCCGGGATGCGCGTGCGCGGCTACCTGTCCACCGTGTGGGGCTGCCCCTACGAGGGCCACGTCCCGGTGGAGCGCGTGGTGGACATCTGCCGCCAGCTGGTGGACGCGGGCATCTACCAGCTGAGCCTGGGTGACACGATTGGCGTGGGCACGCCCCGGCAGACGGAAGAGATCTTGGCGGCGCTGCTCCAGCACATGCCGGTGGACACGCTGGCGCTGCACCTGCACGACACGCGAGGCACCGCGCTGGCCAACGCGCTGGTGGGCCTGTCCGCGGGCGTCACCACGTTCGACGCGAGCATCGGCGGACTGGGCGGCTGTCCCTACGCGCCGGGCGCCGCGGGCAACCTGGCGTCGGAGGACGCCGTCTTCATGCTGCACGGCATGGGCGTGGACACCGGCATCGACCTGGACAAGCTGGTGGAGGCCGGGGAGATCGCCCAGGAGCTCATCGGCCGGAAGCTCGCGGGCAAGTACCTCCAGGCCGCGCTCGGCGAGCGGGACAAGAAGGCCACCCGCCGCGCGCAGACCTGAGAATCCCCCGAGGGGACCCCTGACTCAGTGGTCCCCGATGAGCGCCGGGAGCTTCTCCTCCAGGCCCAGGTGCTGGGCGGCGATCTGCAGCATCTTCCGCTCCTTGCGGTCGATGCGGCCGTCCACCAGGGCCATCTCCACGATGTGGCGCAGGAACACCTCCGCCTCCGGGCTGCCGCGCGGCACCAGTCGCTCGAAGAGCTGCGGCCCGGCGTTGAGGGCCATCTCCACGTTGGCCCACGACACGCTCCAGCGCTCCGCGCACAGCTTGAGCAGGCGGCGCTCCGCGCTGGAGACGTCACCGTCCGCGGCGGCGATGGACGCCATCATGTAGAGCAGCCGCTCGCGCTCCTTCACGTCCGTCACCACCCGGTCGCCGTCGTCATGGCCGTGGCCATTGCCATGTCCGCCCATGTCCACGGGCGGGGGCGGGACGGTGCCGCGCTCGGCCCGGCGGGCCTCCTGGTAGCGGGCCGCGTTCCGGGACGTGCGCTGCGCGTGCTGGACGTTCCAGGACTCGAAGGGGAGGGCGGACGCGAGCACCCAGTCGCGCTCGCCGTTGCCCAGCACCGTGCCGCAGAACTCGCAGGTGTTGGCCGCGCTGTTGGTGGTGGGCGCGTTGCACTGCGGGCAGCGGTCCGTGGACATGCCGGTGTCCGTGTTCGTCTTCGCGCCGTGGCGGCGCAAGAGCGTGAAGACCCAGCGCTGCGGCACCGTGGGCAGGCTGGGGGGCTTCTCGTTCACCGGGCCAATGCCCATGCGGGCGCTCCAGCGGATCTCCACCTGCGCCTCGTCGAAGGACTCCGGGTGCACCTCCAGCGCGCGCACGTCCACCGCGCCCACCGCGCACTCCAGGAAGACGCGGCGGCGGCCCTGCTTCGCCAGCTGCCCCAGCTCCGCGTCCAGCTTCGTGAGGGCGTCCGCGTTGGCGACCTTGGACAGTCGCTGCGGCTCGTTGCGGCTCTGCGCGTCGATCCACTTCCAGAACAAGAGCGACGCGCGGTCCTCCAGCATCTCCAGGTTGAGCGCCGGGTCGTCCGCGCGCGCCTGCATCAGCCCGTCCACCTGCTTGTGGTGGCGCACGTGCTCCACGCCCTGCGTGATTTCAGAGAGCGTCCAGTCGTAGTTACCGGAGTTCACCACCGCGTCGCAGAACTCGCAGGTGTTGGACGCGCCGCCCTTGAAGGGCGCGCCGCAGTTGGGGCACTTGCCCTGGAACAGGTCCTCGCCGATGCGCGTCTGCGCGCCCGGCTTGCGCACGAAGGTCCACACCTCCGTGAACGTCTCCGGGGCCACCTTGCTGGCGGCGGCCATGGCCTGCGCGTCCGTCTGGTCCGCGGGCACGTCCGTGTCGCGGATGCTCGCGCGCACGCGCACGTGGATGCTGTCGTACCACTCGGTCTGGTGCAGTCCGATGAGCTGCACGTCCAGCACCTTCATGTCCGCGAGCGCGTCGCGCACGCCCTGCGCCTGCATCAGCGCCAGCTGCACGTTGAAGCGCTGCCACGTCGCGTCCGACAGGAAGGGGCGCACCGGCGTCATGTCCCGGCGGAACCACGACTTCTGCAATTCGATGAAGAGCCAGCGCACCTTCTCCAACGTGGGCTCCAACTCGAAGGACGGGTCCTTGAGCTTCAGCGCGTTCACCCAGCCCTGCACGTCACGGCCGGACACCTCCGTGCGCACCTCCGCCTCGCGCTGATCCAACGCGCGCCGGGTGGTGGCGTCCGGGTGCAGGTTGCGCTTGTAGAGCCAGTACGCGACGCCGCCGATGATCAGCAGCGGGACGGTCACCTTCGGGTAGAGGAAGAGGAAGCGGATCAGCTCGAAGAGCAGCCAGATGGGCAGGCCGTCGCCCCCGCCACCTCCGTTCCCGCGGTCGCGGCCGGACGTGTAGTGCTCGCCTCCACCGCCGCGCGCCAGGGCCACGAGCGGCAGGGCGAGCACGAGCAGGGCGGACACGGTGAGCAGGCCGGGCAGCCACCGCCACGGGCGTTTCGCTGTTGAGCACGAAGGCATGGGCAGGATCCTATCCGTTTACGGCTTGCCAGACTGGGGAACAGGTTTCAGGCTGCGCGCCATTCACGCGGGCCGCCCAGCGCGGCCCGTCACGGGGAGCGAAGATGCCGGAGTTCAAGGTCGAGGCCCGAGGGGCCATCGAGATCTGGACCATCGACGGGGAGAGCCGCCGCAACGCCATCAGCCGCGCGATGCACCAGGAGCTGGACGCGCTCGTGTCCCGCGTGTCCTCCGGCCGCGCCGTGCGCGCCGTCATCCTCACCGGCGCGGGCGACAAGGCCTTCTGCGCGGGCGCGGACCTCAAGGAACGCACCACCATGTCGGAGGACGAGGTGCGCGCCTTCCTCAACGGCCTGCGCGTCACCCTGCGCTCGATTGAGAAGAGCGACTGCGTCTTCATCGCCGCCATCAACGGCGCGGCCTTCGGCGGCGGCACGGAGCTGGCCCTGGCGTGCGACCTGCGCGTCGCTTCCCCCGCCACGGAGATGGGCCTCACGGAGGTGAAGCTGGGAATCATCCCCGGCGGCGGCGGCACCCAGCGGCTCGCGCGGCTCATTGGCCCGGGGCGCGCCAAGGACCTCATCCTCACCGCCCGGCGCGTGAACGCGGCGGAGGCCTTCAGCATCGGCCTGGTGAACCGGCTGGCTCCGGAAGGGCACCTCTTGGAGGTCGCCTTCCAGCTCGCGGAGGCCGTGGTGGAGAACGCCCCCGTGGCCGTGGCCACCGCCAAGCACGCCATCGACGAGGGCACCGGCCTGGAGCTGGACGACGCGCTGGCGCTGGAGCTCAAGAAGTACGAGGAGGTGCTCAAGACGGAGGACCGGCTGGAAGGGCTCCGCGCGTTCGCGGAGAAGCGTCCCCCTGTCTATAAAGGCCGCTAGGCCCTTCGAAAGCGACAGGGGCGGCAGGCCCGCGGTTGCCCGCGGACCGTGCTGCCCCTGCTTGCACCGCTCACCTCGACTTCAGGCGCTCGCGGTCTTCTCTCCGCCGATGTTCACGCCCTGCTTGTTGATGTAGCCCATCGCCTTGTCCTTGACGGTGGTGCGCAGCTCCGTGCCGCGGCTCGGGGCCATCAGCAGGGCCACGATGCTGCCCGCGGCGGCGCCCAGCAGGAACGCCCCCAGGCCGCCCAGGCCCGCGCGCGCCGGCTTGTACGTCGTCAATCCCACATAGCGCAGCGCGTCGTCCGGGTCGAAGTTGTCCCAGGACTTCCGGGCCACCTTGCCGGCCTTGTCCGCGTAGTCGGGCAGCTGATCCAGCAGCTGGTGCGCCAGGAACTGACGGTACAGCTTGCTCTTGGCCAAAGCCTTCGCCTGCCACGTCGCCTTCTTCGCTCTGAACATGGGTCCCTCCTGGGCCGGATGCGGTTCACGGGGCGGTTCGTGGCCCGCCTGGGTGCACACCCCCCGTGCAGCATGAAGGTAGGCAGGGAAGCCCCAAGCGACACCCCCCCGGAGCGCTCCTCCGTGGCCTCATGCGTCGTCCTGTGGACGGCACGGCTGGTGCTTCGGCTGGCAAGAAGGCAGCCAGGCCAGGGGTTTCTTGGTATGGGACGACGGCCATGTCCTCAGATCAGAAACTGCTCGAGAAGGTCTCCCAGGTGGAGAAGGGCGGCGCGCCCAAGTACCACGCGAAGAACGCGGAGACGGGCAAGCTCTTCGCGCGCGAGCGCATCCGGTTGCTCGTGGACGCGGACTCCTTCGTGGAGGACGGCAAGCTCGCCAACAACCTGGACCCGGAGCTGCCCTCCGACGGCGTCATCACCGGCGTCGGGCGCATCGACGGGCGCGCGGTGGCCATCATGGCCAACGACTCCACGGTGAAGGCGGGCAGCTGGGGCGCGCGCACGGTGGAGAAGATCCTCCGCATCCAGGAGACGGCGAGGGCGCTCAGATGCCCGCTGCTCTATCTGGTGGACAGCGCGGGCGCGCGCATCACGGACCAGGTGGAGATGTTCCCCGGCCGCCGCGGCGCGGGCCGCATCTTCTACAACGAGGTCCACCTGTCGGGCTTCGTCCCGCAGATCTGCCTGCTCTTCGGCCCGTCCGCCGCGGGCGGCGCGTACATCCCCGCGTTCTGCGACCTGGTCATCATGGTGGAGGGCAACGCCTCCATGTACCTGGGCAGCCCCCGCATGGCGGAGATGGTCATCGGCGAGAAGGTCACCCTGGAGGAGATGGGCGGCGCGAAGATGCACTGCTCCGTGTCCGGCGTGGGCGACGTGCTGGTGAAGACCGAACAGGAAGCCATCGCCGCGGCGAAGCGGTACCTGGCCTTCTTCCCGGAGAACTTCTCCAAGGCCCCGCCGCAGGCCGAACTGAAGGCGCCCAAGCACAGCGGCAAGCGCGTGGACGAGATCGTCCCGCCGGATCAGAACAAGCCGTTCGACATGCACGCCCTCATCGCGGAGCTCATCGACGAGGGCAGCTGGTTCGAGGTGAAGAAGCTCTTCGCGCAGGAGCTGATCACGGGCCTGGCGCGCATTGGCGGCCGTCCGGTGGGCATCGTCGCGAACCAGCCCAAGTACAAGGGCGGCGTGCTCTTCGTGGACAGCGCGGACAAGGCGGCCCGGTTCATCTGGCTGTGTGACGCGTTCAACATCCCGCTGCTGTACCTGGCGGACGTGCCGGGCTTCATGATCGGCACCAAGGTGGAGCGCGCGGGCATCATCCGCGCGGGCGCGAAGATGATCTCCGCGGTGTCGGAGGCCAGCGTGCCGCGCATCTGCGTGGTGGTGCGCAAGGCGTACGGCGCCGGCCTCTACGCCATGAGCGGCCCCGGCTTCGCCCCGGAGGCCACGCTGGCGCTGCCCCAGGCGATGATCGCCGTGATGGGCCCGGAGGCGGCGGTGAACGCCGTCTACTTCAACAAGATCCAGGAGCTGCCGGAGGCCGAGCGGCCAGCCTTCGTCCAGAAGCTCCGCGACGAGTACAAGGAGGACGTGGACATCTTCAAGCTGGCCAGCGAGCTCATCATCGACGCCGTGGTCCCCGGCGACTCCCTGCGCGGGGAATTGATGCAGCGTTATTCACTGTATGCGGACCGGTTCCAGCCCCGTGCGGAGAAGAAGCACGGCGTCCACCCCGTCTGAAGTTCCCCACCCGTCATTCACGCTCTAGATTCCGCACCCGACCATGGACTTCGAACTTCCTGAAAGCCACCGCGCCCTGCAGGCCTCCCTCCGTGAATTCTGCGAACGCCGCGTGAAGCCGTACGCGCGCGAGTGGGACAAGGACGAGAAGTTCCCCATGGAGGTGGTGAAGGAGCTGGGGCAGCTGGGCGTGCTGGGCATGCTCGTCTCCGAGGAGTACGGCGGAGCGGCCATGGACTCGCTCGCCGTGGCGGTGGCAGTGGAGGAGATCGCCCGCTACGACGGCTCGCTCGCGCTCACGGTGGCCAGCCACAACGGCCTGGGCACCAGCCACGTGCGCGTGTTCGGCAACAAGGCGCAGCACCAGCGCTACCTGCCCAAGCTCGCCTCCGGTGAGTGGCTGGGCGCGTGGGGCCTCACCGAGCCGGGATCCGGTTCGGACGCGTCCGGCATGCGCACCACCGCCGTGAGGAAGGGCAACAAGTGGGTGCTCAACGGCGCGAAGATGTTCATCACCCAGGGCACGGTGGGTGACGTGTTCGTGGTGCTGGCGCTCACCTCGCCGGAGAAGCGCCAGAAGGGCATCACCGCCTTCGTGCTGGAGAAGGGCATCCCCGGCTTCAGCCAGCGCGCCATCCACGGGAAGCTGGGCATGCGCTCGTCGGACACGGCCGAGCTGATCCTCGAGAACGTGGAGGTCGGTGACGACGCCATCGTGGGCGAGGTCGACCGCGGCTTCATCGACACGCTGAAGATCCTCGACAAGGGCCGCATCACCATCGGCGCGCTGTCGGTGGGCCTCCTGCGCGGGGCGCTGGAGGAGTCGGTGGCGTACTCCAAGGACCGCACCGCGTTCGGTCAGCCCATTGGCGAGTTCCAGGGCCTGCGCTGGATGATGGCGGACATGAAGACGGAGCTGGAGGCGGCGCGCCTCTTGGTGCACCGCGCGGCGCGGCTCGCGGACGCGGGGCAGCCGTACTCGGAGGAGGCCTCCATGGCGAAGCTCTTCGCGTCGGAAGCGGCCATGCGCGGGTGCAACAAGGCCGTGCAGATCCACGGCGGCTACGGCTACACGCGCGAGTTCCCCGTGGAGCGCTACCTGCGCGACGCCAAGCTCTGTGAGATTGGCGAAGGCACGAGCGAGATCCAGCGGACCATCATCGCTCGCGAGACCTTCAAAGGCGCGTAATGGATACTGCTCGGCTGCGAGAGCTGGGGCTCCTGGTCCGTGAGGAGCCGTCCGGCGTCGAAGTGGTGCTGGACCTGGAAGCCGCGTCCCTGGTGAATCCCATCACCAAGGACTTCATCACCGAGATCACCTTCCAGGGGATGGGGGACCGGCTCATCCCCATCTCGCCGCCAGCCGTGGTGGGCATGGCGCCCATCCTCCTGTCCGCCATCGACGCGGCGGAGGAGATGCAGGCGCTCCTCCTGGACACCTTCAGCGACCACGTCTTCCACCTGCAGCGCCGCTCGGAGGAGCTGCAGCTCTTGGGCCTGCCCGCGGACGTGGATCCGCAGTCGCTGGTGCTGTCCACGGACGTGAAGGAGGGCCAGCTCGCGGTGAAGCTGGTGGCGGACCGGCAGGGCAACTTCCGCATCGCGCAGGCCATCCGCGGGCGGGAGGAGCTGGTCACCGCCGCCGGGCACGTCATCGAGCTGTCGGAGTTCCGCGAGAAGGCCGCGCTGACGGGCTACCTGTCCGCGCTGCTCGGCGAGCCCGTGGCGCGCGCGCCGCAGGCGACGTCCGGCGCGGAGCCGGTGCGCTTCGTGGAGATCGTGGAGAAGTTCGGCCCGCAGTCGCTGGTGCCGCCGCGCAGCAGCCTGGAGTTGCTCGCGCAGCTGCAGGTGGAGGGCAAGGCCTACCGCTTCGCGGCCGCGCGCATCGCCGGGCGCACCTTCCGGGGCCTGCTGGCGGGCACCCAGGGCAAGGTGTGGGCGGGGCGCTTCGAACTGGATGAGTTCCCCGGCGTCGTACAGTTGGTGGCGGAGCTGTTGAAGGTCGCTCCCGAGGCCGTGCGACTCGTGGGCCCGGACGCACCCCAGGAGTGAGCCGCGTGGAGAAGATGACCCTGGCCGAGCGGGTGCAGGCCCTGGAGGCCCGCCTGGGCGTGCAGTTCTCCAAGCGCGACCTGGCCCTGGAGGCGCTGACGCACAAGACGTACGTCAACGAGAACCGCGACCAGCACCTCAAGGACAACCAGCGCCTGGAGTTCCTGGGCGACGCCGTGGTGGACCTGGCCGTGAGCCACCGGCTGATGGACCGCTGCCCCGGCGTCCCCGAGGGTGAGCTCACCAAGATGCGCGCCCGCATCGTCCACGAGGAGGGTCTGGCCCGCGTGGCCCGGAGCCTGCGCCTGGGCGAGCTGCTCCTCTTGGGCCGGGGCGAGTCCCAGTCCGGAGGCCGCGACAAGAACTCGCTGCTCGCGGACGCGCTGGAGGCGGTGCTGGGCGCCGTCTACCTGAGCGGCGGACTGGAGCCGGCGCTGGCCCTGGTGGACCGCGTCTTCGGGGAGCTGGTGGAGGAGGTGGCCTCCGGCGCGGGCCGCCTGGACTACAAGACGCTCCTCCAGGAGCTGGCCCACGAGAAGCTCAAGCTGTCGCCGCGCTACCGCGTGGTCGCGGAGACGGGCCCGGAGCACGCCAAGGTGTTCGAGGTGGAGGTGTGTATCGGGGAGTCCGTGTACGCCCGCGCCACCGGCCGGAACAAGAAGGAGGCCGAGCAGGCAGCCGCTCGCACCACGCTGGAGCGCCTGAAGGAGGAGGCGGCTGTCGTGGCATCCCCGGCTGTCGTGGCGCCCGTCCCGGGAGGTCCTTCCCCGGACGACCCTCCGGCGTGAAAGCCCTTGGAGCGGGAGGGGGGTGGGGGGTAGGGTCCGCGCCTTCCTGCCCTGGAGGCTGTCCCGTATGCACCGTCTTCTCGGTCTCACCGTGGCGCTCGCCGCCGTCGCGGCGTTGGCCGCCGAGCCCGCCACGGGCCCGTGGACGAAGAAGGTCCAGGCCGGCAAGGACCTCTACGCGACGCTGAAGACGAGCCAGGGCGTCATCACCGTGAAGCTCTTCTCCAAGGACGCGCCCCAGACGGTGGCGAACTTCGTGGGCCTGGCCACGGGCGAGAAGGCCTGGACGGATCCGACGACGGGCGAGCAGGTGAAGGGCAAGCCGCTCTACGCGGGCACCGTCTTCCACCGCGTCATCCCGGGCTTCATGATTCAGGGCGGCGACCCCACGGGCACCGGCAGGGGCGACCCGGGCTACCGCTTCGCGGACGAGTTCCAGAGCGGCCGGAGCTTCGACAAGCAGGGCCTGCTGGCCATGGCCAACGCGGGCCCCAACACCAACGGCAGCCAGTTCTTCATCACCACCTCCACGCCCGCGCACCTCGCCGGCCGCCACACCATCTTCGGCGAGGTCGTCACCGGCTACGACGTGGTGGAGAAGATCGGCAACGTGCCCCGCAGCGCCCAGGACCGGCCGCAGACGCCCGTGGTCCTGGAGACGATTACGCTGAGTGAAAAGGCGCCCAGGAAGCCGGCCGCCCCCAAGCCCGCCGCCCCCAAGAGCCCTCCGCAATGAGCTTCATGGAACAGGCCCGCGCGGGCACGGAGTTGTTCGGCACCTTCCAGACCACGGAGGGGCGCATCGTGGTGCGCCTGTTCTCCCAGGAGTCACCGAAGACGGTGGAGAACTTCGTGGGGCTGGCCACCGGGGAGAAGCCCTGGACGGACCCCATCACGTTCCAGCCCCAGCACGGCCGCCCGCTCTACGACGGGACGCTCTTCTTCCGCTGCATCAAGGACTTCATGATCCAGGGCGGGGACCCGACCAGCCGGGGTAACAACGGCCCGGGCTTCCGTTTCGAGGATGAGTTCCAGGGTGGCCGGCGTTTCGACAAGAAGGGTGTGCTGGCCATGGGCAACACCGGCCCCAACACCAACGGCAGTCAGTTCTTCATCACCGCGGCGCCGCAGCCCCACCTGGACAACCGGTACACCATCTTCGGCGAGGTGGTGGAAGGGCAGGACGTGGTGGACCGCATCGCCAATGAGCTTCCCAAGGATTCAAGCGACCGTCCCCGCCGGGACGTGCGCATCCAGACGTTGACCATCTCCACGGCGCGGCCTTCGTAAGCAGTCCGCCGCCGTACCCTGGCAGTTCCCCCGGGGCCTTCCCGTCGTCGAGGTTGGAAGGCCCACTGATCATCTCCGGAAGTATGGCCTCTCAGTCCCAGAAGAAGACCCCTCGCGCTGGCTTCGCCGCGCTCATCGGCCGGCCCAACGTGGGCAAGAGCACCCTGCTCAACGTGCTCACAGGCGAGAAGATCGCCATCGTCTCGCCCAAGCCGCAGACCACCCGCAACCGCATCCTGGGCGTGGTGACGCGCCCGGAAGGGCAGGTGGCGTTCATCGACACTCCCGGCATCCACCAGGCCAAGGGAGAGCTCAACCGATACATGGTGGAGGCCGCCCTCTCCGCGGCCGAGGAGGTGGACCTGGTCCTCTTCCTCATCGAGCCGCCCCAGGGCGAGACGCTGGACGTGACGCCGGGCAACCGCGCCATCCTCGAGCGGCTCCAGAAGGTGGGCAAGCCCACCTTCCTGGTCATCAACAAGATCGACTCCATCCCCAAGGCGAAGCTGCTGCCGCTCATCGCGCTCTACGGCCAGGAGTTCCCCTTCGCGGAGGTGGTGCCCATCTCCGCGCGGGAGAAGGACGGCGTGGAGCAGCTGTTCCAGGTCGTGCTGGGCCACCTGCCGGAGGGCGAGCCCCTCTTCGCGGAGGACATGCTCACGGATCAGCAGGAGCGCGTGCTGGTGGCCGAGTACATCCGCGAGCAGGTGCTGCGGCACTGCCGGCAGGAGATTCCGTACTCCACCGCGGTGCTGGTGGACGTGTTCGATGAATCCGAGCGCGAGCCGCGCCCCGGCACGCCCCCTGGCCAGCTGGGTGGCCTCATCCGCATCGCGGCGTCCATCTACGTGGAGCGCGACAGCCAGAAGGCCATCCTGATTGGCAAGCAGGGGCAGATGCTGAAGCTCATCGGCACGGACGCTCGCAAATCCGTGCAGCGCCTCTTGGGCGCGCATGTGTATCTGGACCTGCGCGTGCGCGTGGAGGCCCGCTGGAGCGAGCGCGCCGCGGGGCTGAGGAAGCTGGGTTACGAGTGATGTCGCCGCTGAAGTCCGTGCCGCTGACGTCGTTGCATTCGAAGTCGTCGTCGCTGTCGAAAGAGACTCCATGAAGCCGCTGGTCGCCATTGTCGGTCGCCCCAACGTGGGCAAGAGCACGCTGTTCAACCGCCTGGTGGGCCGCCGCATCGCGCTCGTCGAGGACCAGCCCGGCGTCACCCGCGACCGGCACTACGCCGACGCGGAGTGGGAGGGGCGCGCCTTCACCCTCATCGACACGGGCGGCTTCGTCCCCGGTGAGAAGGACTCGCTGCTCAAGCAGGTGCGCGAGCAGGCGCAGTTCGCGGTGGAGGAGTGCGACGTCATCATCTTCGTGGTGGACGCCCGCGCGGGCATGACGACGGCGGACGAGGCCGTCGCCAACTACCTGCGCAAGGCGGGCAAGCCCGTCGTCGTGGCGGCCAACAAGCTGGACAACGAGTCCGGGCAGATGCAGTCGCTGGCCGGCGAGTTCTTCCGCCTGGGCCTGGGCGACGTGAACGCCATGTCCGCCGAGCACAACCTGGGCATGGGCAGCCTGATGGACTCCGTGGTGTCCAAGCTCCCGGAGAAGCAGGAGGGCGAGGACTCGGAGGCGCCGCCGGACGACGGGAAGATCCGCGTGGCCATCATCGGCCGGCCCAACGTGGGCAAGAGCACCCTGGTCAACGCCATCCTCAAGGAGAAGCGCGTCGTCACCAGCGACGTCGCCGGCACCACGCGTGACCCCATCGACTCGGAGGTCACGTACAAGGGCAACCAGCTCATCCTCACGGACACCGCGGGCATCCGGCGCAAGAAGACCATCGCGCACCAGGTGGAGCAGTACTCCGTCATCGCGGCGCTGAAGGTCCTGGAGCGCAGCGACGTGGCGGTGCTGCTGATGGATGCCACGGAGCCTGCGGTGGATCAGGACGCGAAGCTCGCGGGCCTGTCCATGGACCGGGGCCGCGCGCTGGTCATCGTCGTCAACAAGTGGGACCTCATCGCGGAGGACAAGCGCCGCCAGGATGCCTTCCGCGAGGACCTCAAGATCGCCCTCAAGTTCGTGGGCTACGCGCCGGTCATCTTCACGTCCGCCCTGCACGGCTCCAAGGTGGAGAAGGTCGTGGACGTGGCGGTGGAGCTGGCCAAGCAGTTCCGCTTCCGGGCGCCCACCCCGCAGCTCAACAAGCTGCTGGACTACATGGTGGACAACAACCCGGCGCCCATCGTGAAGAGCAAGCCCCTGCGCCTGTACTACATCGCGCAGGTGGCGGCGGCCCCGCCGACCTTCACCCTCACCTGCAACGAACCGCAGGGTGTGCCGGACATGTACAAGCGGTACATCACCAACCAGATCCGCAAGACGTTCGACCTGCGGGTCCCCATCCGGCTGCTCTTCCGCGAGCGGCCAGGCAAGGCCAAGCGCGAGGCGCGCAAGAACCCGCACCTGGCGGGCAAGGGTGGCAAGGGTGGGAAGCGGGCAGGGCGCGACTGACCGCGCACACGCGTTGACACTCCCAGCGGGCGCTCTTTACAGTGCGCCGCTTTCCCAGAGCGAAGAGCACCGTCGAGCCGGAGAGAGGTCCCTTCATCGTGGCCCAGCAGAAGACCGAGAAGATTCGCCAGCAGGAGCTTCGTCAGCCGGACGCCTTCCAGAAGGCGGGAGCGGACGCGCGCGACTGGCTGATGCAGCGCCAGAAGTTCCTCGCCATCGGCGCGGGCGTGCTCGTGCTGGGCGCGGTGGGCGTGGCCATCGCCAGTGAAGTGTCCAAGCGCGGCGAGGAGCAGGCCTCCATGGCCCTGGGCCAGGCGCTCACCGTCCTGGACCGCCCCGTGACGGGCGTGGACCCGGTGGACCCGTCCGCCACGGAGCCCCCGTTCCCCACGGTGCAGGCCCGCGACGAGGAGGTCGTGAAGCAGCTGGCCGCCTTCCGCAAGGAGCACGGCGGCACCCGCTCGGCGACGACGGCCGCCCTGCCGCAGGCCAAGGCCGAGTTCCGGCTGGGCAAGAACGACGACGCCCTGGCGTCCCTGGACGTCTTCCTCAAGGGCGCCCCGGAGAATGACGCCCTGCGCGCCAGCGCCCTGGAAGGCCAGGGCTACGCCTACGAGGCCAAGGGTGACTACGCCCAGGCCATCACCTCCTTCGAGGCGATGGAGAAGGCGGACACCGGCGAGTACCTGGTCGGCATGGGCGCGTACCACAAGGCGCGCATGCTCATCCTCCAGGGCAAGAAGGACGAGGCCGCGCAGGTGCTGTCCAAGATTCCCACGGACCACCCGAACAGCGCCGCGGCCCGTCAGGCCACCGAGCGCATGGCGGTGCTGGCCGCGGAGGGCGTGAAGGTGCCCACGCCGGCGCCGCCCGCCGCGACGGACACGGACGCGGGGCAGCCGTAGCGCGCTCATGACCATGCGGCTCGCTCGGTGGAAGCGGTGGGTGGGAATGGTGGCCGGGGCAGGGCTCCTGGCCGGGTGCGCGACGGCGCCGCTGTACGGCAACCCGGAGCTGCCCGCGGCGCCCCGTCAGCCGCCGGTGGACTACTTCCAGGTCAACTGGTGGACGGGGCTCGTCGACAAGGTCCCGCTGCTGGAGTACTCGCCGCGCGAGCCCGCCTCTCCGGTGTACGACCCGGAGAGCCGGAACGTCGTGGTGCAGACGCGTGACGGCTACGTGCGCGCGGTGGGACCGGACGGGAAGGTGGCCTGGTCCCTGCGCACCGGAGCCCGGGCGCTCGCGGGCGGTCTGGCCAGCGAGGGCGTCATCTACCTGCCGGGCGGCGACGGCGTGCTGTACGCGGTGGATGGCCGCACCGGCGCGGTGAAGTGGAAGTACGCCACCAGCGAGTCCCTGGCCACGGTGCCGGTGCTCGCGGACGGCCTGGTGCTGGTGGCCACGGACACCGACACGGTGTTCGCGGTGAAGGCGACGGACGGCACGTGGGTGTGGCAGTACCGGCGCGACCCGCCGTCGGGCTTCACCGTCCGGGGCGCCTCCGCGCCAAGAGTGGACCAGGACACCGCGTACGTCGGCTTCTCCGACGGCTTCCTCGTCGCCCTCAAGGTGGAGGACGGCGGCGTCGTCTGGGAGAAGTCCCTGTCGGGCGCGGGCACGGAGTTCCTGGACGTGGACACCACGCCCGCCATCGACTCGGCGGGGCGGCTCTATGTGGCCTCGTACAAGAACGGCCTGTACGCCCTGGAGGCGGACACCGGCGCGGTCATCTGGAACGCCAGCGTGGGCGGCCTGACGTCGCTGCTGGCGCGGGGCGAGGTGGTGTTCGCCACCGGCGACGGCCGCGTGGACGCCTACCTGGGAGAGACGGGAAAGCTCATCTGGTCGCTCCCCCTCAAGGACAGGACGGCGCTCGCTCCGGTGTTGGCCAGGGGAATGCTGCTGGTGCCCAACGAGCGTGCGCTGCTGTTCGTGGACCCGACGACGGGCAGGTCGCGCATGGCGTGGAACCCGGGCGTGGGCATCTCCGCGCCGCCGTTCGTGGTGGGCTCGCGGGTGTACGTGCTGTCCAACAACGCGTACCTGTACGCGCTGGACATGAACGACGTGAAGAAGGGGCCGCGCGGGTGACGCGCGCCGTGCCCCGGACGGTGCGGGTGGTGGCCGCGCTGATTCCCCGGCCCGGTCCGGAAGACGGCGGGCCTCGGTATCTGGTCCAGCAGCGCCTGCCCGGTGGGAGCCGCGCGCTCCTCTGGGAGTTCCCCGGCGGCAAGGTGGAGGCCGGCGAAACGGACGAGGCCGCCCTCGCGCGCGAGTGCCGCGAGGAGCTGGACGTGGAGCTGTCCGTGGGTCGCCGCCTGTGGGAGGGCCGCCACACGTACCCGGATCTCACGGTGGAGCTGGTGCTGCTCGCGGCCACGATTGTGTCCGGTGAGCCGAAGCCGCTGGGCGCGCACCAGCTGGCGTTCCACACGCCCACGGAGATGCAGGCGCTGCCGTTCTGCGAGGCGGACGTGCCGCTCCTGGACGACCTGTTGGCGGGAAGGCTGGGTGCGCTCGATTGATGCTGCTGCACACGTTCCAGCTCATCCCCGGCGTGGGGCCGTGGCGCGAGAAGGACCTGTGGTCCAAGGGCATCCGGACCTGGGATGACTTCCCGGACGGCGGCATCGTCATCAGCCGCAAGGCGGACACGGCGGCCCGCGAGCGCATCGCGGAGGCCCGGGCGGCGCTGGCCCGGCGCGACTTGAAGGACCTGGCCCGCATGGTGCCGCCGCGCGAGCACTGGCGCCTGTTCCCGGAGTTCCAGGACGACGCCGTCTACTTCGACATCGAGACGGACGGCAGCAAGACGCAGGTGCCCACGGTGGTGAGCCTGTTCGACGCCGAGGGGCTGCACGTCTACATCCAGGGCCGGAACATGGAAGCGCTGCCGGAAGGCCTGGCGAAGCGGCGGCTGTGGGTGACGTTCAACGGCTCGTGCTTCGACGTGCCGGTGCTGAAGGAGTACTTCGGCGCGAAGAACTTCCCGGTGCCGGAGGCGCACATCGACCTGCGCTTCGTCACGCGTCGGCTGGGGATGGGCGGCGGGCTGAAGGAGATTGAAGACAAGCTGGGCGTGGGACGGCCGCCGCACCTGAAGGGCGTGAATGGCTACGACGCGGTGCTGCTGTGGCGCGCGTACCTGCGGCGCGGCGACGTGGAGGCCCTGCGCTACCTGGTCGAGTACAACCTCTATGATTCGTTCCAGCTCCGGTCGCTGATGGACCTGACGTACAATAAGGGCGCGGACGACCTGAACCTGGACGTCCCCCGGCTGAAGGTGTTCGAGCGCGGAGACCTGCTGTACGACGTGAGCCGGCTGCTCCTGGAGTTGGGCCCCACCGAGCGCGACGTGGATACGCTCGCGCGCGTGCGGGCCATGGAGCAGGATTCCTGAGCGGCCAGGTCGTGCCTTGGGTGGGCCGGCCGCGGCCCGGCACGCCGTGGGGCATTCCCAGCCGCCGCGTTGCGCTCACTCGAATCACGACGCTGCCGGTGACGGACGCGGAGTGGGCGGGCGACGGCTTCGTGCTGCCTCCCTCGGGCGGGTCCGTGGGGCTGGCCCTGGGCGTGCGGCGCCTGGCCGTGCTCGGGGCTCGCGAGGCGTGGCCGCCGGGCCGCGTGTTGGAGCTGCCTCGGGCCGCGGGGCTCGTGGCGCTGCATCCGTCGCTTGGGTGCGCGGCGGTGCTGGGGCCGGGGCGCATCGAGATGGTGGGCCGGGCGCTGGACGGGAGTCCGGTGGAGACGCCCGCGCGGGCCTGGACCCGGCACACGCAGGCCCTGGGGTTCGACGTCACCGGCGAGAGCCTCTGGACGAGCGGCGTCCAGGACGGGCGGGCTTCGGTGCGCGTCCTGGATGCCCGAACGTTATCGGACGTGGCGGGGACGGAGGCGGGGCTCGAGCTCGACACGCCGGCGCTGGGTGAGGACGACCTGGACGGGCTGCACGAATGGATGCCGCATCCGAGCCTGCCGGTGATGGGCGCGTCGGTGAGCCTGGGCCAGGAGGGCACGTGGCTCACGTTCGTGGAGCGCGGCGCGGCGGGGCTCGTGCGGGGCGCGGCGGTGGCTTCGGTGGAGGCGCCGTTCTATCCGGCGGGGTTTTTTCCGGACGGCTCGGGCTTCATCGGCGTGGGCGGCACGTGGGTGCGGCGCTGGACGTACCCAGAGGCCACGCTGGCGGCGGAGTTCCTGCTGCCGGAACAGGGCACGCTCGCCACGGGGTACAGCGGGCTGGTGACCGAGCGGGCGGTGCTGGTGGCGGTGGAGGACCTGTTGGAGGTGGGGGAGTGGTACCTGCTTCAACTGGACCCGGGCTCGCTGCGGCCCGTGTGCGCGTGGGAGCTGCCGTTGTCCACGGAGGCCGTCACGTCGGTGCACCTCTTGCCCGGCGGTTTCATTCTGTCTCCGGAGGACGGTCAGCTCTGGCGCCTGCCGGACGAGGTCCTCGCGGCGCGGTGAACACAGACGGCGCGGATTGTTCACGCGCGCGTGGAATGGCTCAAAGGCCTGTCTGTAATGTCCGGGACCATGAGCGATCCGAACTTCGTGAATCAGGGCCCTGGAGCCGTTCCGCCGCCGCCGGAGACCGAGCCGCCCAAGGCTCCGTCGCGGGGCAAGGTCCTGGGCATCCTGGTCGCGCTGATGGTCGTGGGCGTGGTGGGTTCGTACTTCGGCTTGAGGCGCCAGTCGGAGGCGCCGCCCGTGGTGACGGCGCCGCCGGTGGTGGACGCGGGCGTGGCGGAGGTGCCCGCGGAGGTGCCGCTGCAGGAGAGCGACGGGCGCATCCGCGATCTGGCGGGCAAGCTGTCGGTGGATCCGGAGCTGGCGAAGTGGCTGCAGGAGCGAGACCTGGCGCGCCGGTTCACCGCGTCCGTGAGCAACATCGCGGACGGTGAGAGCCCTCGGGCCTCGCTGTTGTTCATGGCGCCCGTGGGGGCGTTCCAGGTGGGCGCGGCCGGGGCGAACGGGCGCTCGGAGATCACGCCGCTGAGCTACGCGCGCTACGACCTGGTGGCCCGGGTGCTGGGTTCGCTGGACGCATCCGGCGCGGCGATGGTGTACCGGGAGCTGAAGCCGCTCATCGACCAGGCGTACCGGGAGATCGCGCCGCCGGATCAGGGCTTCGAGACGGCGTTTGGCCGGGCCATCCAGCACCTGCTGGCGGTGCCGGTGCCGAAGGGGCCGGTGGAGGTGGAGCCCAAGGGCGCGCTGTATGTCTATGCGTCGCCGGAGCTGGAGGGGCTGAGCAAGGCCCAGAAGCACCTGCTGCGGATGGGCCCGGGGAACATGCGGCTCATCCAGGCGAAGCTGCGGGAGCTGCGCACGGCGCTGAACCTGCCGACCCCGGCGCCGGCCACGCCCGAGCCGTTGCCGGACCAGGCGCCGGGGCAGTCAGAAACCCAGGAATGACGGCTACTTGGACTTCTTCTTGCCGCCCTTGGCGGGCGCCGGAGGCGGCTTGGGCTTTTCCTTGTCGCCGATGATCTGGAACGAGGCCCGGAGGTCCTCGACGTCGCGGCCGCGCGAGTCCTGGAACGACGAGCCGGTCTGCGAGTCGACGACGAGGGTGTACGAGTAGCCGGTCTTGAGCGGCTGCGGCAGGTGGATGCGGTACACGAGGCCATCATCGGCCTCGGACACGGAGTCGTCGGAGACCATGGCCCGGTCGGCTTCGTCCATGAGCCGGACGCGGTAGTTCTTGAGGCCCAGGGTGCTGCGCAGCTCCAGGTCGGAGGTGGGCTCCACGAGCGGCTTTTCCTCCAGGGCCAGGGGGATGAGCGCGGAGCCGCCGTCCGGCGACAGGTACTGGAGCGTGAAGACCACGGCCTCGGGGCCCGAGTCCGGAGCCGCCGTGGGGCCGGTGACGCCGCCGTCCACGGGGGCCTGGGCCGTCTTGTCAGGGCAGCCCGTCAACAGGGCCGCGGTGAGGCCGCAAAGCGCGGCGAGTCCGGTTCGTCGGAAGAGGCGCATGGGGCGGCAAGGTACGTTCCGGAACCGGGCTCGGGAAGCACGAGATTCCCGGGCATGGCGGCCGGAGGTTGGTGGCCGACGGTGGCATGTCATGTGTGGGCCGGGGGTGGCGCAGTGAAGTCCGAGGACTGGCGGAAGGTGATCGACCTGGGCCTGGCGCTCGCGAACGGTGCGGACCTGCCGCAAGACCCCGAGATGCCCGAACTCCTGCGCAGGATGGCTCTCGAGGTGGGGCTGACCCGTGCGGACGCCAACGCAGCACTTGCCAGTGCGGCGGATACAGCCTCACTCGTCAGGGAGATTCATCGACGAACGCGTGAAGGCGCGTATCGGCTCGGGCGGGCATTCGGGGCATCCGATTCGCTCAAGATGAGCGGGGACCGTGCCGGAGCTCGGAAGGTGCTTGAGGACGCGATGGCGGCGGAGGTGGTGCCGCTTTACCGGGCGCAGCTCCAGGCGTACCTGGACCATGTCGATGAGCCCGACGACACGTGAACGCCGGGCCCGGGCCGGTTGCGCGGACGTCCGCGGCGGCCTTGGGCGGCTGGGGAAGCGCCTGGAATCCTTGGGGGATCCCTGGTCGAAAGGTCTGATAAGAAGCGTTATGTAAACTAACCAGCCAGTCCGCCCGTGGATTGAGGGCCGACAGGCCCGAGGTAATCCCCTGGTTTTTCCCTCTGGGCCCGGCCCAGTGAACCGGCCAATCCACCCGCTTTCCCCCTGGAGGCCCGCGGTGGGGGTGCTGGTGGCCCAGGTGAAGAGGTTGAGGCGCCCTTGGAGTCCGTCACCGTCAGCGTCAGCGCCACCGGGCCCGCGGCGGCCGGGGCACGGTGTTGGAGGCGTCGAAGGCCTGGGCGCTGAAGGTGCGGCTGCTGCCGGCGGGCAGCTGGGCGGGCCGGGCTGTGTACTGCGTCAGAACTTCAGGCCTGGCACCTGCACAGGTGTAGTTTGCCTCTCCGTGGTTCCATCACCCAACTGGCCGTAGGCGTTTTGTCCCCACGCCCAAACGGTGCCGTCCTGCTTCACGGCATAGCTGTGGTAGTAGCCGGCCACGACTGTTGCTACGCCTGTCAGTCCCGGCACCTGCCCCGGCGAAAGACGATTTGTTGCCGTACCGTTGCCGAGCTGCCCTTCAACGTTGGATCCCGAGGCCCAGACAGTGCCGTCCTGCTTCAGTGCGAGCACGTGCTCGACGCCAGAACCGATGGCCACGATGCCTGTTAAGCCAATCATCTGGACAGGATGACTACGGTTGCTCGTTGTCCCATCTCCGAGTTGGCCGAAATTGTTGCGACCCCAGGCCCAGACGGTGCCGTCCTGCTTCACGGCGTACGATTCGTTGTGTCCAGTAGCGACGAACACAACGCCGGCCAAGCTTGGCACCTGTCCGGGAGAGCTACGGTTGGCCGTTGTCCCGTCGCCTAGCTGCCCAAAAACATTGTGGCCCCAGGTCCAGACGGTGCCGTCCTGCTTCAACGCAAGCGCAAAAGTATCACCCCCACTGAGGGCAATAATCCCCGTCAAGCCTGGGACTTGTACCGGTGAGTAGCGATGGTTTGTCGTCCCCTCGCCGAGCTGCCCGTAACCATTGCCACCCCACGCCCACACTGTGCCGTCCTGCTTCAACGCATAGCTACAGAGGGAACAACTGCCGAGGGCAGTAATCCCCGTCAAGCCTGGGACTTGCCCCGGCAAGTAACGGTTGTTCGTCGTCCCGTCGCCGAACTGTCCATCGCCGTTGACTCCCCAAGCCCAGACAGTGCCGTCCTGCTTCAATGCAATTGAGTGGTTGATGCCGGCGGCGACTGCTTTCATCCCCACCAAGGTTGGTACCTGGGAGGGGCTGTTTCGGCTTGTTGTCGTCGTCCCGTCGCCCAGCTGCCCGAAACCATTGTGGCCCCAGGCCCAGACGGTGCCGTCCTGTTTCACGGCGAGCGTGTGGATGCGGCTTGTGAGACGCCCACTCAGCGCCGCGCAGAAGGCACCGCCCTGGAGCGTGAAGGCGTAGGAGGCTGAGAGGCCGAGGGTGTTGGTGACGGTGGCCGTGACGCTGAGCGGATTGCCTGCGGACACACAGGAGGGCGCCGTCCAGAGGACTTCGCTGGTGGTGGCAGAGCTGGTGGCGGTACTGAGGGCGCCGGCGCTGGTGGACCAAGTGAAGGTGAGCGCGCTGCCCTGGGCGTCGTGCGCGCGTACGCGGAAGACGACGGTGCCGCCGGCGGCGGGCACCGTGGCGATGGACTGGAAGGCTTCTACCATCTCGGGCGGGAACCGGCCGGTGGTGGGTGGTCCCACGTGGAGGGTGAGGCTGCCCCTGCCCTCCCCTCCGCGGCCGTCACGCGCCACCACGCTGAGAGTGCAGCTGCTGCTGGCGGGCGCTTCCGAAGGGGTGAAGGAGGCGCTGGCGGCGGTGGCGTTCGTCCAGGTGCCGGCGCAACTCGTCGTCCACTCGTAGGAGAGGGAGTCACCGTCGGAGTCGCTCGCCGTGGCGGTGAGGGTGGTGGTCTGGCCGACGGCGACGAAGGTGGGGGAAGCGGTGACGCGGGCTACCTGGGGCCAGGTGTTAACGGAGACGTTGACGGACGCGCTGCCACTGCCGGTGGACACCGTGACGGTGACGCTGAGGGAGGCGGAAGCTCCCTTGGAGTCTGTCACGGCGAGCGTCAGCATCACCTGTCCCGGGGTGGCCGGAGCCGTCCAGGTGCTGGTGAGGCTGGAAGGCGCGCTGAAGCTGCCCGTGCTGGCCGTCCAGGAGTACGTCAGCGTGTCGCCGGGGTTGGGGTCGTCCGCGGAGGCCTGGAGGGCCACCTGGCCGCCCGGGGCGACGGTGCCAGGGCTGGCCACCAGGGAGAGGATGCGCGGCGCCGCGTTGTCGAAGGGAGGGGGCGCGTTCACCTCCTGCAAGAGAAGGGTGACGGCCGTCGTCTGCCCGGCCTGGATGGTGACATTGGCCACCTCGCCGGCGTAGCGCATGACGTTGGAGGCGTCGAAGGCCTGGGCGCTGAAGGTGCGGCTGCTGCCGGCGGGCAACTGGCCCAGCACCCCACCCCACTGCCCGCCTGTCTTCACCAGCGCGTCCGTGCGCGTCGTAATGCCAGGGCCCGAGGTGGTGACCTCCACGCGGGTGACGTCGCTGGCGCTCAGCGCCTGGGGCAGCGTCACCACGGCCTGGGCGCTGCCCTCTTGCGCTGGCTGGGCGCTTCCGCATCCTGCCAGGGCCAGCACCAGGCCCAGGGCCAGTAATGCCAGCCCGCTTCGACTCTCTCTTCTCATGGACGACCCCAGCGCGTGGGACGGAGGCCTTCCGCCAGCGAGCGGGCCTCTCCGGCCACGCCCCCGGTGGCCCACCGGCGGAAGGTGCACTGGACTCTATGGGTCGGCCCCGCTTCCGCGCTCCTGAGTCGCCGCCGCGCCGGGGAAGTCCCTGAGGACTCCCCGCGTCATTGCCCTTCAGGGCTACCCGGTGGGGTGGGTTTGCACACCCCTCGCGATGCGATTGAGCACCGCAGTGTCCGGGCGTCCGGCCCACGACTGCCAAAGCAAAGGTACTGCCTCTTACCCTCGTGGCGGCCCCCCGACGCCTGCGTAAGCCTCCTACCCTCCTCCTTCCCCTGGGCCCCTTCTCCGAGACGCCTGCGGGTGAATTGACCGGTTAACGGTCAACTAAGCCCCTGGGGTGCCCTGGGGTCTTTGGCCTGGGCCCGTTTCGCGTTCGTTTGAGTGGTTCCCCCGCTTCTCTGGTGAAGTCCGCGCGATGGAAACGGTCATCTTCGCCTGCATCCACAACGCGGGCCGCTCGCAGATGGCGGCGGCGTTCTTCAACGCCCTCGCGGCTCCAACCCGGGCGTGTGCCCTCTCCGCTGGAACGCGGCCCGGAGACCAGGTCCACCCGGAGGTCCAGGCCGTCATGGCCGAAGTCGGCATCGACTTGTCTGGCGCCCTGCCTCGGCTCCTCACGGACGAACTGGCTCGGAACGCCGGATGGCTCATCACCATGGGCTGTGGCGATGCGTGCCCGGTCGTTCCTGGCCTGAGGCGCGACGACTGGCCCCTGGAAGACCCCAAGGGACAGCCGCTGCCCCGGGTGCGTGAGATCCGGGACGAAATCCGGGCCCGTGTGGTCGGCCTGCTGACCCGCCAGAACTGGCTCCGGGTCCCCTGATGGCGCCCCCACGCCCGGGTTCCGTCGGCGAAGTCGCTTGGGTCTTCCTCCGGCTGGGGCTGACGGCCTTCGGAGGCCCTGCCGCGCACATCGCCATGATGGAAGACGAAGTCGTGCGCCGGAGGGCCTGGCTGCCCCGTGAGGAGTTCCTCGACCTGCTGGGCGCCACGAACCTCATCCCCGGTCCCAACTCCACGGAGCTGGCCATCCACCTGGGCCACCGGCGTGCCGGCTGGCCCGGACTTCTCGTGGCCGGCGCGTGCTTCATCGTCCCGGCGATGCTCCTGACGCTCGCGGCGGCATGGGCCTACGTGCGTTTTGGCACCCTGCCGCAAGCCGGCGCCCTCTTGTACGGCGTCAAACCCGTCATCCTGGCCGTGGTCCTCCAGGCCCTATGGGGCCTCGGTAAGACGGCCCTGACGACCCGGCCCCGGATCGCCGTGGCCATTGGCTCGGCCGTGGCGAGCGCCCTGGGCGCCAACGAACTGCTCATCCTGGCCCTGGCCGGCGGTTCCCTGGCGGCCTGGAGCCATTTTCGGTCCTCCCCGGCGTCCGGATCGACGTTCGCCCTGCCGCCGTTCGCCCTCCACGGCCTCACCGCCGTGACCGCCACGGCCGCCGCGCCGTTCAGCCTCGGCGGCCTCTTCCTGTTCTTCCTCAAGGTCGGCAGCGTGCTGTTCGGCAGCGGCTACGTCCTGCTGGCCTTCCTCCGCGCGGACCTCGTCGAGCGCTGGGGTTGGCTCACCGAGGCCCAGCTCCTGGACGCGGTGGCCGTGGGCCAGTTCACGCCGGGCCCCGTCTTCACCACGGCGACGTTCATCGGCTACCTGGTGGGCGGCACGCCCGGCGCCGGGCTCGCGACGCTGGGCATCTTCCTTCCCGCGTTCGTCTTCGTGGCGCTCAGCGGCCCGCTGATCCCCCGGCTTCGCCGGTCCAGGACCGCGGGCGCGGTGCTCGATGGCGTCAACGCGGCCTCGTTGGCCCTCATGGCAGTGGTGACCTGGCAACTGGGACGCGCGGCACTGGTGGATGGCTGGACGGTGGCCCTCGCCGTGGTCGGAGCGGTGTTGCTCCTTCACTGGCGGGTCAACTCGGCCTGGCTGGTGTTGGGTGGTGCCGCCGCAGGACTGCTGCGAGCTTGGCTGCAGGCCTGACTCACGACAAATCGATGCATGAGGCGGTTCGTGGCGGTTCCGCCTCGCGAGCTTGTCCTCCCGCCCTGAGGACCTCAGGCCTCCCACACGCCCGGGGCGCTCCGGAGGGCTTCGGAGAGTGACTCCCGAGCCCGCCGGAGGGCCGCGTCCGCGCGCCGGGTGGCGGCGGATAGCAGCCACACCGGTGGGCCGCCCGGGAGCTCCTCCTCCAGCACCAGGCGCGGATCTCCCTCGGCAAGCAGCGCCGGGAGCACGCTCCGCCCCAGACCCGCGACGCAGGCGTCCCTGATGCCGAGCAGCGTGTCGCACTCCACGAGGGCCTCCGCGTCCTCGGGGACCGCCTTCCACCAGCGCATGGAGGATCGGGTGCGCAGGTTCCCGGATGGCAGGACCCAGGCCGCCGGGTCCTGCCTGGCGGCCCGCGCCCGGAAGACTCCGAGCCGCAGCTTCCCCAGTTGCTGTCCCCGCAGCGCCCCGCCCGGCGTGTGACTCGGCCGCAAGGCCAGATCCGTCACCCCGGGCTCCAGCGCCAACTCGCTCTCGGAGATGCGCACCTGGACCCGCTGCGTGAAGCCGCACGTGCGCAGCGCGCCGAACAGCAGGGACGCCAGCACTTCGTTCGTGGTGATGACGAACTGGCCAGCGCGCGCCCGGCGCTGCTCCTCGATGAGCGCCCCCACGTCCAAGGCGTGGGGGCGCATGTGGCCCGCGCGCTCGGCGATGGCGAGGCCGAGCGGCGTCGGACGCAGCGTCGCCCCACGCAGGAAGAGCGGCACTCCGAGCGCGCGCTCGAGGGCGTCCACCCGCCGAGAGATGGACGAATGGCGGAGCGAGAGCTCGCGTGCCGCGCCCACGACGCTCCCCGTGCGCACCAGCGCCTCCACCGTCTGCAGGTCGTCCCAGGCGATGTGCATGAACGCACATGCTGTGCGCGTCCACGCGAGTCGTCAACGCAGGGGCCTGGGGCTATCTCTCGGGGCGCGGCAATGACCGCCAAGAGGAGCTGGCCATGAAGACCCCCAGAAATGAGAACGAGACGCCCTCTGACACGCAGGCGCTGTGTGACCCCGAGACCGGGGCGTGCGCACTCCCCGGCGCTGCGCAGAAGAGCGTCGAGTCGAGCACAGAGGAACTCGTGGGAGAGGTGCTCTATGTGGGGGACCCGATGTGCTCCTGGTGCTGGGGAGGCTCGCCCGGCCTCCGCCAACTGGAGGCGGAGGCAAACCGTCGGGGTATCCCCTTCCGCATCCGGGTGGGCGGGCTCCGTGCGGGAGGCGGGGACCCCTGGAGCGAGCGGTTCAAAGGCTTCCTGCGCCACCACTGGGAAGAGATTGCCGCGCGCACCGGGCAGCCGTTCTCCACCCGGTTCCTCGACCGGGCGGCGTTCAACTACGACACCGAGCCTGCGTGCCGCGCGTTCCTCGTCATGCGCGGGATGCTCGCGGAGATGCCGGGACCGGAGACGCGCGCGTACGAGGTGTTTGCCGCCATCCAGCGGAAGTTCTACGCCGAGGGAGAGGACCCGACCGTGGCGCCCTTCTACGAGAGCATCTGCGCCGCGCACGGCCTCGACTTCAGGGTGTTCCTGAACCGGTTTGATCATGCGGACGCGAAGCGGGCGACGGCGAACGAGTTCCAGGAGGTCCGGGCCCTGGGCGTGAGCGGGTTCCCCACCGTGCTCTTCCGTGGCGGCTCCGGCGTCGAAGTGCTCGCGAGCGGCTTCGCGACCGGACCGCGCATGGTCGAGGCGCTCGCTCAGGCGACGAAGCGCGCAGGGGGCGAGGCGTGAAGCTCGGTCGACGTGCGCTGGTGCGCGGCGGGGCCCAGCTGTTGGGGTTCGCCGCGCTCGGCTGTTCCGCGCCTCCGAAGCCCGAGCCCATGGCCGACGTCCGTCTGCGGCCACTGTCCTCCCTGCCGGTCACGCAGCTGCCCTGGCTGCGCCTGCAAGATCACTTCATCGCCACCGTGGGCCCCAGCGCAGGCAAAGGACGCGCGCTCGGCAGCCTTCTGGTCCTGGCGGATGCCACCTTCGCGCCTCGCTCGCGCTTCCCGCTCCACCCGCACCGGGAGATGGAGATCCTGAGCATCGTCCTCAGCGGCGAGCTGAGCCACCATGGGGACCAGTCCCCCGGGGCGACCCTGCGCCCACGCGAGGCGCAGTTGATTTCGGCCCGAGACGGCATGCTCCACGCCGAGGGCAACGAGACAGATGAAGACACGCGGATGCTTCAGCTGCGGTTCGCCCCCACGCAGCACGGCGGTGCACCCGCCTACTTCCGCCGCTCCGTACCGCACGCCGCACGGAGCGGTCGTCACCTGGTGGCCGGGGATGAGGCGATGCCCCTTCGGAGCGACGCGCGCGTGTGGTGGCTGGACCTGACAGTGGGACAGGAGACTGCGCTCAAGGTGGCCCCGGGACGTGCCGGCTATCTGCTGTCCCTGGATGCCGCCCTGCAGCTCGGGCAAGGGCGAGTCCTCGCCAGGGGCGAGGGGGCACAGCTGCACCGTGGATGCATGACGCTGAGCGCCTCGCAGGACTGCAGCGCGCTCTGGATTGACGTCGCGGCCTGAAATTCCAGAGAGACTGATTTACGAGGACCTCATCCAGATTCGACAATCCGCCTCATGGCAGGGGCCCGACCTGGTTCGCCGGCCAAGAGTCTGGGCGGCCCAGGCCCGCCCTTCCCTGCCCCTGGGCCCTTTTTCGCAGATGTCTGCGACATGCTGGGCGCCTGTCAATCCCAGGCGCCCAGTGCCTTGTTAGAGACTCAGACCCGGCACCTGCATGGGCGTGTTACGGCTCGCCGTCGTCCCGTCGCCAAGCTGACCGGACTGATTGCTCCCCCAGGTCCAGGCGGAGCCGTCGTGCTTCAATGCGAGCGTATGCCAGTCGCCAGCGGCGATGGCCGTGACTCCTGTCAATCCCGGCACCTGTTGGGGCGTTTGGCGGTCCGTCTGCGTCCCATCGCCGAGCTGACCCTCATTGTTTCCGCCCCAGGCCCAGACGGTGCCGTCCTGCTTCAGGGCCAGCGAGTGGAAGACGCCTTGCGCGATGGACATCACGCCTGTCAGCCCTTGTACCTTCACAGGCGTGAAGCGTCGGGTGGTCGTCCCATCGCCAAGCTGGCCACCCGCGTTCCACCCCCAGGCCCAGACGGTGCCGTCCTGCTTCAGGCCGAACGAACGGTAGTAGTAAGCGGTGAGGACCGTGACGCCCGTCAAACCCTGCACCTGCACGGGCGTGAGGCGGTTGGTGGTCGTCCCATCGCCCAGTTGGCCTTCGCCGTTGTTGCCCCAGGCCCAGACGGTGCCGTCCTGCTTCAGGGCGAGCGTGTGGTTATAGCCGGTGGCGAGGGCCGTAACGCCCGTCAATCCCGGCGCCTGCACGGGCGTGAAGCGGTCGGTGGTCGTCCCGTCACCGAGCTGGCCGGAGTAGTTCCATCCCCATCCCCAGACGGTGCCGTCCTGCTTCAGGGCCAGCGTATGGAAGAGAATGGCGGTGAGGGCTTTGACGCCCGTCAAGCCCGGCACCTGTATGGGCGTGAGGCGGTTTGTCGTCGTCCCATCGCCAAGCTGGCCCTGTGCATTGGAGCCCCAGGCCCAGACGGTGCCATTCTGCTTCAGGGCCAGCGAGTGGTGGTTACCCGCGGCGATGGCGACAACCCCGGTGAGGCCCAGCACCTGCGCGAAAGTGAGGCGGCTCGTCGTCGTCCCGTCGCCGAGCTGGCCCTGTCCATTGAAGCCCCGGGCCCAGACGGTCCCGTCCTGCTTCAAGACGAGCGTGTGTTCGAGGCCCACTGCCAGCTTTGCCGCTGAGGCGACGCATGAGGTGCTTTCGTCCACCTGTCCGTCGCAGTCGTTGTCCAGGCCGTCACAGATCTCTGGGGCTACAGGATGGATGGCCGGATTGCTGTCATTGCAGTCGCCCGCATTCGGGGCATGCCCCGCAGGCTGGACGCATGCCTGCACCGCCTGGGATGTCAGTCCGTAGCTGTCTCCGTCCTGGTCGCGGTACCAGGTCTGGAACGGCGCCCCGTTGTCCACCTGCCCGTCGCAGTCGTTGTCTTTGCCATCGCACACCTCGCTGGAAGCCCCCTGCGTCGGCACGCACTCGATGACTCCGTGGGTGCAGTACGTGATGCCCTCCCCGCACACCCCCAGCTGCCCTGTGTCGCACGCCTGGAGGCCGCCCGGATTCCCTTCGTCCGTCGCCCCGTCGCAGTCGTTGTCCAGGCCATCGCACTGCTCGGCGGATGCGGACTGGCGCGGCTGGCACACCATGCTGCCATTCGTGCACGCCGTCACCCCCGCCGCGCAGACGCCCTGCTGTCCCGTCGAGCAATCCGCCCCGCCGCTGGCATTGCCGTTGTCCACCACCCCGTCGCAGTCGTCGTCCATCCCATTGCAGGTCTCCTCCGCGCCGGGATGGGTGCTGGCCGAGTAGTCATCGCAGTCGAGATCCTCCACGTAGCCCGGAGACGGCTCGCAGGACTCCTCGGACATGTACTCGTCCCCGAAGCCGTCCATGTCGCCGTCGAAGTAGAACGTGTTGGCGATGAGGGCCGTCCCCGGCGCCGTCACAGGTGTCGTCGACGTGCTGCCCGTGCCAAGCTGTCCCTGTCCGTTGTTGCCCCAGGTCCAGACGGGGCATCCAGGCCTCAGGGCCAGCGTGTGCTGCGCCCCAGCCGCGAGCGCCGTCGCATCCGAGATACCCGTGACGCCCGCGGGCGAGGCGCTGTTCACCGTGCCTCCGTTGCCCAGCTGGCCCGACGCATTGTGTCCCCAGGCCACCGCCAGGCCATTCCCGATGATGGCCAGCGAGCTGTTGTGCCCGGCAACGAGGCGCGTCACCGCGAAGACGCCATTCACCGGAACGGGCGTCACCACCGGCGTCGTGCTGGTGCTGCCAGTGCCCACCTGTCCGAAGGTGTTCTGCCCCCACGCCCACACGTTGCCGAACTGCTCATCGACGATGAGGGAGTGGCCCGCGCCCGCCGCGACGGCCTTGGCGAGCGGCAACCCCGCGACCTGCACCGGAGTCAGCACCGCCGCGCTGGTGGCGCCATTGCCCACCTGGGCGGATGAATTCAGGCCCCAGCCCCACACCTTGCCGTACACATCCAGTGCCAGCGAGTGGTTGACGCCCGCGGCTATGGCGCGCACGGTGGGCAGGCCCTGCACCACGACAGGCGTGGCCACCGCCGCGCTCGCGCTGCCCGTGCCCACCTGCCCGGAGGCATTCTGGCCCCAGGCCCACAGCCGTCCGTCCGCGCCCAGCGCGAGCGAGAAGTTCCCGTTGGCGGCGATGGCCTGGACGTTGGAGAGCGCCGCGACCTTCGTCGGAATGAGCACCGTTCCGCCCGCGGTCCCCAGGCCCGCTTGGCCGGAAGCATTCTGTCCCCAGGCCCAGACGTTGCCGCTCACGTCCAACGCGAGCGAGTGACCGATGCCCGTGGCAACCGCCTTGATGGAAGGCAGCCCGTTCACGCGGCCAGGCTGCGACTGGGGTGTGCTGCTGGTGCCGCCGGTGCCAAGCTGCCCTGTGACGTTCTGGCCCCAGGCCCAGACCGAGCCATCCTTCCTGAGGAACAGGGAGTGGTAGGCGCCCGCGGCCACAGCCTGCGGCACCTTTACGACCGTGAGACTCTGTCTCGCAGTGGCGGTCTCGGTGTCACCGGCGGCCTCCGGTTCCATCCCTCCGCAGCCCGTGGCCGCGAAAATCCCCAAAGCCAGAATCGCCAGCCAACTGCTACTTGTTCGCCTCACGGAAGCCCCCCTCGTGCGTGATTGCATTCCCCATCCTTGAGACAGCACCGAACCCGCTGATGCACGGGCGTGTTGGGAATGGAGAGGGGGAACTTCTACCAGAGGTGTGAATGCTTGCTCCTCTGGGTCGACTTGGCCCCCTTGGCTTTGGGCAACCATCCTCCTCGGCGTGAGGCGGAGCCGGCGCTCAACGACGCGGAGGGATTGGTCGTTTGAAGGCAAACCAACCGGATAATCCGCACACTGCACGGAGCGGTCGCCACCTGATGGCCGGGGATGAGGCGATGCCCCTTCGGAGCGACGCGCGCGTGTGGTGGCTGGACCTGACAGCGGGACAGGAGCTCATGTGAGACATGAATAGAGATGGCTCCTCGCAGGGTTCAGGGCGTGTACAACTCCGCTGCCGCAAAGGAGGTGCTACCGGTGAGTCCCCCCGAAACGAGCACCTGGCCATTGGACAGAAGCGTCGCCATGTAGCTATCGCGGGAGGCGGCCATGGAGCCGGTTGCGCTCCAGGTGCCCGAGGCCGGGTCGAACACTTCCGCCGTCGCGAGTGTACCGCTCGTGTTGTTGCCCCCCGCTACGAGGACCTTGCTGTTGGGCAGCAGCGTCGCCGAGTGTTCGCGGCGAGCTGAGGCCATGGAGCCTGTCGTGCTCCAGGTGCCCGAGGCCGGGTCGTACACTTCCGCCGTCGCGAGGCGGTTGAGCGAATTGATTCCCCCCGAGACGAGCACCTTGCCGGTATTCAGCAACGCCGTCTTGTGGACGCGGCGAGCTGAGGTCATGGAGCCCGTCGTGCTCCAAGTGTTCGAGGTGGGGTCGTACTCCTCTGCTGTCGCGATGGCGCCGTTATTGTCTCTTCCCCCCGAGACAAGCACCTTGCCGTTGAGCAGCAGAACCGCCGTGTGCTGGTCGCGAGGCGATGCCATGGAACCGGCAGCGCTCCAGGTGCCTGTGGCCGGGTCGAACACCTCCGCTGCGACGTAGCCGCTGCTGTTGGAGCCCCCCGCGACAAGCACCTTGCCGTTGGGCAGCAACGTCGCGGAGTGGTAGTAGCGAGGTGCGGCCATGGAGCCGGTTGCACTCCAGGTGCCCGAGGCCGGGTCGTACACCTCCGCCGTCGCCAGGTAACTGCTCCCGTTCTGCCCTCCTGCGACGAGAACCCTGCCGTTGGGCAGCAACGTCGCGGAGTGGCAGTAGCGAGGTGAGGCCATGGAGCCGGTGGCACTCCAGGTGCCCGAGGCCGGGTCGTACACCTCCGCCGTCGCCAGATAGCTGACCCTGCTCTGCCCTCCCGAGACGAGCACCTTGCCGTTGGGCAGCAGCGTCGCCATGTGCCCGTAGCGATGCGTAGTCATGGAGCCCGTCGAGGCCCAACCCGAGGGACCACAGGCAGGAAGCCCCGTCACTGCGAAGCTTTGGGTGGCCGTGAGGCCAAAGGCATTGGTGACGGTTGCGATGATGGTGGTGCTCACTGAGACACAGGAGGGAGCTGTCCAGAGGACTTCGCTGGTGGATGCGGTGCGGGTCGCGGTGCCCAGGATGCCGGTGCTCGCGGTCCACGCGAAGGTGAGAACGCTGCCCTGCGGATCCTTCGCCCTCACCCGGAAGACGACGGTGCCGCCCGCGGAAGGCACGGAGGCCACCGACTGGAAGGACTCCACCACCTCGGGCGGGAAGCGCCCGGAAGTCCCCGGGCCCACGTAGATGCCCAGACTCCCCTGCCCCTGGCCGCCCCGGCCGTCCGAGGCCACCACGGTGAGCGTGCACGTGCCGCCGGACGGCTGCGCCGAGGGCGTGAAGCTGGCGCTCGCTGAGGTGTCATTCGTCCACGTCCCCGCGCAATTCGCAGTCCATTGGTAGCTCAGGCTGTCGCCATCCGCGTCGCTCGCGGAAGCCGTCACCTGGGTGTCCTGCCCCACGGAGACAGAGGACGGCAGTGCCGTCACCGTGGCCACCTGGGGCCAGGTGTTGAAGGAGACGTTGACGGCGGCGCTGCCGGTGCCGGTGCTCACGGTGATGGTGACGCTGAGGGACGCACTGGCGCCCTTGGAGTCCGTCACTGACAGCGTCAGCACCGCCGGGCCCGCGGAGACGGGGGCCGTCCAGGTGGTGGTGAGACTGGAGGGATCGCTGAAGTTGCCCGAGGCCGTCGTCCAGGCGGAGGTGAGGACGTCCCCGGCGTTCGGATCATCCACGGTGGCTTGGAGGGTCACCTGCCCGCCCGGCGACACGGTGCCGGGACTGGCCACCAGGGAGAGGATGCGCGGGGCCGCGTTGTCGAAGGGCGCCGGGGGATCTGCCTCTTGCAAGAGCAGGGTGACGGCTGTCGTCTGGCCTGCCTGGATGGTGACGGGCGTCACCTGACCCGCGTAGCGCACGGTGTTGGAAGAATCGAAGGCTTGGGCGCTGAAGAGACGGCCGGTGCCGGCGGGCAGCTGTCCGAGCACCCCACCCCACTGCCCACCCGTCTTCACCAGGGCATCCGTGCGAGTCGTCATGCCCGCGCCTGAAACGGTGAGCTCCACGCGCGCCACGTCGCTGGCACTCAATGCCTGCGGCAGCGTCACCACCGCCTGCGCGCTGCCTTCCGCCTCCTCGGATTGCTGCGCCCCGCCGCAGCCAGCCAATGCCAGCACCAGGCCCAAGGCCAGACACGCCAGCCCGCTTCGACTCTCTTGATTCATGGACTGTTCCCCCGGGTGCAGCTGGATGGGCCTCCCCGAGAGGCAATCCGCGCCCACGCGGACGGGTGCCTGACTCAGGAGAGGAGCGCAGGACTCTAGTGGGAGTTCCCACCCTTCGCTCCTGAGTCACCCCAGCGCCACGCTGGTCCAACCCGACCTCTCCGCCACCGGCCGCAGGACAGATTCAGGGCTCGGGGACGAAGCGGTAGATGGCGCTCTCGATGTCGGACGTCAGGTAGACGGTGCCCGAGCGCCCCACGGCGACGCCCGTGGGCAGGTAGCCCGGCGGAAAGGGAGCGCTCTCGGGCAGACCGATGCGCAGCCTGCTCGCGACCACCGTCGACCTGCCCGTGGCGGGATCGATGCGCACCAACTGCTTGCGGCCCACCTCGGCGACGAAGAGTCCACCGTCCGGATGCCTGGCGATGCCCTCGGGGCCCTTGAGGCCCCTGGCCACCGTGCGCCTGGCGCCATCCGACAGCCGCACCCGGGTCACCTTCCCCGCGCGCACCTCGGTGACGTACACGCCGGGCTCCTGGGCGTCTGTATCGGCCGCGAGCCCCACCGGGCCCTCCAGCCCCTCGGCGAGCACCGTGGTGACCGCGGGCTCGGCCGTGTCCACTCGCACGAGCCGGCCCGTGGCGCCCTCGGCGAGGATGAGCGTGCCGTCCGCGAGCTCCACCACGCCCTGGACGCCGTGGGTGTTGGGCAGGGTCCGCAGGAGCTTTCCCGTGGCCCGCTCCAGCACCTGCACGCTGCTGAGTCCGCCCAGATAGGACGTGCTGCGCACCACGTGCTGGGCGCTCACGCTCACGTTCATGGGGAAGTTCGTCGGCGAGGAGAGCACCCGGTCCGTCTGGTGGATCTTCCCATCCAGGCCGCCCACCTGGCGCAGGGCATACACATCCGCCACGTAGACCCGCTCGTCCGGATCATCCGGCGCCACGGCGATGCCCGAGGGCACGCTCAAGCGCGCCTCGACCAGCACCCGCACCGAGCCATCCGCGGGGTTGACCACGCGGATGTCGTTGTCGACCATGTTGGACACGTACACCTGGTCGTCGGGACCCACGGCCAGGTTGTCGAGCCCGGTGGGCAGCGTCGCGACGACCTCCTTGTCGCCCGAGGGCAGCCGCACCCGCACCAGCTCGCCCCGCGCCGCGTCGACCACGTAGAGGTGCTCGCGCCGTGCGTCGAAGTTGACGGCCGTCGGCATCGCGAACCCCTGGGCCACGGGCTCGATGCCGCCCGTATCCACGTCGATGCGGGCGATCTGCCCCTTGAGCAGGAGGGGGCCGTAGAGCTTGTCGTCCGGGCCGAACTCGAAGCCGTTGAGGAAGCCGGGCCCGTCAATGACCTTGCGTGGCGGCTTCTTGCCGTTCGGGTCCACTTCCCACAGCACATCCGCCGCGCCGAGCTGGGTGGCGTAGAGCCGGCCATCGCCGCGGAAGGCCAGCGAGTTGAGGCCCGGCAGCCCCCGGGCGATGACGCGCGTCTTGCCCTCCGGCGTGCGCCGCATCAGCTGGCCGGTGAAGTAGCCGGTCCAGTAGACCGAGCCGTCGGGTCCCAGGGTGACGTCATCCGCGCCGCCCAGCGGAGGCCCCACCAGGGGGCTCACCGCGCCCGTCTTCAGGTCGACGGAGTGCACCGTCTGGCCCAACAGGTTGCTGGCCAGCAGGTGGCCCTTGCCGTCGACGACGAGCCCGTGGACGCCCTGGAAGGGAGAGCCGGCGACCACCACCTCCTGGCGCCAGGCCTTGGGCGGAGCGGCCAGCACCGGAGCCCCGGCCAACACCAGACTGGCGGCCAGGGACCTGGAGAAGAATCGGAACAGGGGCGCGCTCATGACTGGACCTCCGCTCCGCCGCGCGTGAGCTCCAGGCCTACGAGCTCCTCGCCCTTGCGCCACTCGCGCAGCACGTCGATGAACGCGAGCGTGTCTCCGCCGAAGGTGGCGTACTTCATCATCTCCGGGCCCGCCTTCATTCCCTCGTTGTTGTAGTAGCCCGGCGTGCACTCGGCCCCGCCAAAGGTGGCGCTTGTCTTGAGCCGGCCGAGGATGACGTCCCACCACTGCTGTTGCGCCTGCTCCGAGGGCTCGGACACCTCGACGCCCTGTTGCAGGCACCGCGCGATGATGAAGGCGGCGTGCTGGGATTGCTCGTCGAGGATGTGCACGAAGTTGATGGCCCAGCCGCTCTGGGTCGTGGTGAACAGCATCAGGTTGGGGTAGCCGCGGCTGTGCATGCCGTGCAGCGTGGCCGGGCCCTGCGCCCAGGCATCCCGCAGCGACCGCCCTCCCCTCCCGCGGATGTCGAAGCCCAGCTTCTGGGTGAACTCTCCCGCCACATCGAAACCCGAGGCGTAGATGAGACAGTCGACCGGGTATTCCTTCCCGTTGACCACGACGCCGGTGGGCGTGATGCGCTCCACGCCCTGGCCCTCGGTGTCGACGAGCTGGACGTTGGGCCGGTTGAACGTCGGCAGGTATTCGTCGTGGAAGCAGGGCCGCTTGCACAGCTGGTTGTAATAGGGCTTGAGCGCCTCGGCCGTCGCGGGATCCTTCACGATGGCGCCCACGCGCGCGCGGATCTCCTCCATCTTGCGGAAGTCAGACAGCTGCGCGAGTTCGGCCGCCTCTTCCGGCGAGCCGGCCCGGGTGAGGTCCAGACCCTGGAAGATGTACGTCCACCCGTCGTTGACCAGGTCGACGGGCTGCTGGCGGCCGGAGACGATCGCGGAGAAGTTGCGGATGCGCTCCTGCTGCCAGCCGGGCTGGAGCGACTTCGCCCAGGCCTCGTCCGTCGGCTGGTTGGCACGCACGCCGACCCCCGAGGGGGTGCGCTGAAAGACATACAGCTGCTGGGCCGCGGCGCCCAGGTGCGGAATGGCCTGCACCGACGTCGCGCCCGTGCCGATGATGCCCACGCGCTTGTCGACCAGCTTCGTCATGGGGCTCGTCGGGCTGCCACCCGTGTATGCGTAGTCCCAGCGGCTCGTGTGGAAGCAGTGGCCCTGGAAGGTCTCGATGCCCGGGATGCCCGGCAGCTTGGCCTTGTGGAGGATGCCGCCCGCGATGATCACGAAGCGCGCCGCGATGAGGTCACCCCGGTCCGTCGTGATGTTCCAGCGCCGGGTGCCCTCGTCCCAGTCCATCGTCCGCACCAGCGTCTGGAACAAGGCGGCCTTGTAGAGGTCGAAGTGCCGGCCGATGCGCTGGCAGTGGGCGAAGATCTCCGGCGCCTTGGCGTACTTCTCCCTGGGCATGTAGCCCGTCTCCTCGAGCAGCGGCAGGTAGATGTACGACTCCACGTCGCAGGCCGCGCCCGGGTAGCGGTTCCAGTACCAGGTGCCGCCGAAGTCGCTGCCCTTCTCGACGATGCGGAAGGACTCCACCCCCGCCTGACGCAGGCGCGCACCCGCCAGCATGCCGCCAAAGCCACCGCCGACGATCAGCACGTCCGTCCGCTCGGTCAGCGCCGGCCGGGTGAATCCGGGCTCGACGTAGGGGTCCTTGTCGAAGTCCGCGAAGACGCCCTGGAGGGGGCGGTACTGGGCAGTGCCATCCGCGCGCAGCCGCTTTTCCCGCTCCTGTCGGTATTTCTCCTTCAACGCTTCTGGAGAGAAGGACAGCTCGCCTTTCGTCGTCGCAGTCATCCGCGCTCGTCCCTTCGGCTGAGCGGCCGTGTACGATGTACACGGCCGTGTACATTGCGGGACATACCCGAATTCCTCGAATATGTAAACGGTCGTGTACATATGACCCCTCCTTCCGACCCCAGGTCCTCGGCGCGTCAACGGGACGCAGAGCGCACGCGTGCCGCGCTCATCGATGCCGCCCGGACGCTGTTCTCCACGCGTGGTTTCGCCAGCACGGGGGTGCGCGACATCGCGGACCTGGCGGGGGTGAACTCCTCGCTCGTGGGCCGCTACTTCGGTTCGAAGCAGGGGCTGTACCGGGCGACGCTGGAGCAGGTGCTCGACATCACCCCCCTGTTGCAGGTGGAGCGTCGGCGCTTCGGTGAGGAGGTGGTGTCGCTCTTCTTCGGCGCGGAGGACGCTCCGGGGCCCCTGGCGATGTTGATCCTCTCGGCGACGGATCCCGAGGCCTACGCGACGACGGTCGAGCTGCTGCGGGAGAAGGCGCTGGAGCCGCTGGCGCGCTGGCTCGGCCCACCGGATGGTGAGGGGCGCGCGGCCCGGCTCAACATCCTCTGGAGCGGCTTTCTCATCAGCTGCCGGTTGATGCCCGGCTATCACCAGTCCGCGTCGGGCAACACCTCCACCCGCCGCTGGCTGGAGCAGGCCATCCAGGCGGTCGTCGATGAAGGCGGGACATGAAAGACTTGGTCATTCGCGCTTCATTGCCACAGCGGCCGTCCTGCACCTTCACAGTGAAGGTGCAGGTGCCGCTGCGCATGGCATGGGCCGCCGGACGCCCGGCCCATCTTGAACCCGGAGCTACGGGATGGCTGGGCCCCTGACCTGCACCGGCGTCGTGCGCTGGGTCGTCGTCCCGTCGCCAAGCTGGCCGCTGCTGTTGCTGCCCCAGGCCCAGACGCTGCCTTCCTGCTTCACGGCCACCGTGTGATTCCCGCCAGCCGCCAGGGTGTTGACGCCAGTCAATCCCTGGACCTGCACAGGTGTCGCGCGACGGATCGTCGTCCCGTCGCCAAGCTGGCCGCTGCTGTTGTTACCCCAGGCCCAGACGGTGCCATCCTGACGCAAGATGACGGTGTGGTGGCTATCGGTATCGGGATCGCCGCTAGCGACCAGCGCAGTCATGCCGGTCAATCCCGAGAGCTGCACCCGCACTGGCGAAGTACGATCGGCCGTCGTCCCGTCTCCGAGCTGGCCTGCATTGTTGAAGCCCCAGGCCCAGAGGGTGCCATCCTGCTTCAGCGCGAAGCTGTGGCCCGAGCCCGCGTAGACGGCGGCAACACCTGTCAGTCCCGCCACCCGCACGGGCGTGGTGCGGTTGACCTTCGTCCCGTCTCCCACCTGCCCGACGCTATTGAAGCCCCAGGCCCAGAGAGTGCCGTCCTGCTTCAAGGCAACGGTGTGACCCGAGCCAATTCCAAGGGCCGTGACACCTGTCAGTCCTGTAACGCGCACGGGCTGCTTGCGGTAGGTGGTCGTTCCATCTCCCAGCTCACCCTCGAAGTTATTGCCCCAGGCCCAAACGGTGCCGTCCTGTTTCAACACGACCGTGTGGTCTCCGCCCGCATGAAGAGTGGCAACGCCGGTCAGTCCCTGAACCTGCACCGGCGTGGTGCGGTTGGTCGTCGTCCCGTCCCCGAGTTGACCGCTTTGGTTGCTACCCCAGGCCCAGACGGTTCCGTCCTGCTTGAACGCGACGCTGTGGTGTTTACCCGCGTGAATGGCGGTCACACCCGTCAGTCCCTGAACCTGCACCGGCGTGGTGCGGTCGGTCGTCGTCCCGTCCCCAAGCTGGCCCACGCTGTTGCTGCCCCAGGCCCAGACGGAGCCGTCGGACTTCAGGGCCACGGTGTGGTAGCGGCCAGCGGCAACGCGCTGGAACCCAGCAGCGAAGCACGCGGAGCCCGGAGGACCGGAAGCCGCCTCGTCGATGGAACCGTTGCAGTTGTTGTCCACTCCGTCGCAGACCTCCGCCGCTCCTGGCCGGATGCCCGCGTTGGAGTCATTGCAGTCGTTGGCATTCGACACGTAGCCTGCGGGCTGGCTGCACTTCTGCAGCGGAGAGGCCGAAGTGCCATGGCCATCCCCGTCCGCGTCGCGATACCAGGCCTGCGTGGGCAGGCCTTCGTCCACCAGGGAGTCGCAGTCGTTGTCCACGCCATCGCAGATCTCCGGGGCTCCAGGATGGAGGGCCGGATTGCTGTCGTTGCAATCGCCTGCATTCGGGGCATGCCCCGCGGGCTGGACACAGGCCAGAACGGACTGGGACGTCTGACCGTAGCTGTCGCCATCCTGATCGCGGTACCAGGACTGGAAGCTCAGCCCATCATCCGGCTGTCCGTTGCAGTCATTGTCCAGACCATCGCACTGCTCGGCGGAGGCGCCACGAATGGGAGCGCACTCGATGATGCCGTGGGTGCAGTACGTGACGCCCTCCCCGCACACGCCCAGTTGCCCGGTCGCGCACGCCTGGAGTCCTCCCGGATTTCCTTCGTCCGTCGCGCCGTCGCAGTCGTTGTCCAGGCCATCGCACTGTTCGACGGATGCGGCCTGGCGCTGCTGGCACACCACGCTGCCATTCGTGCACGCCGTCACTCCCACCGCGCAGACGCCCAGCTGTCCCGTCGAGCACTCCGCCCCGCCGCTGGCACTGCCGTTGTCCACCACCCCGTCGCAGTCGTCATCCATGCCATTGCAGGTCTCCTCCGCGCCGGGATGGGTGGTGGCTGAGTAGTCGTCGCAGTCGAGGTCCTCCACGTAGCCGAAAGACGGCTCGCAGGCCTCTTCGGGGATGTACTCGTCGCCGAAGCCATCCATGTCGCCGTCGAAGTAGAACGTGTTGGCGATGAGGGCCGTCCCCGGCGCCGTCACGGGCGTCGTCGACGTGTTGCCCGTGCCGAGCTGTCCCTGGCTGTTGTTGCCCCACGTCCAGACGGGGCAGCCGGGCCGCAGGGCCAGCGCGTGCTGGGCCCCGGCCGCGAGCGCCGTCGCGTCCGTAACGCCCGCGACTCCTACGGGCGAGGCGCTGTTCGCCGTGCCGCCGTTGCCCAGCTGGCCCGACGCATTGTGCCCCCAGGCCACCGTCAGGCCATTCCCGACGATGGCCAGGGAGCTGTTGTGCCCGGCAACGAGGCGAGTCACCGCGAAGACGCCATTCACCGGAACGGGCGTCACCACCGGCGTCGCGCTGGTGCTGCCCGTGCCTACCTGTCCGAAGGTGTTCTGCCCCCACGCCCACACGTTGCCGAACTGCTCATCGACGATGAGGGAGTGGCCCGCGCCCGCCGCGACGGCCTTGGCGAGCGGCAACCCCGCGACCTGCACCGGAGCCAGCACCGCCGCGCTGGTGGCGCCAGTGCCCGCCTGGGCGGACGTATTCAGGCCCCAGCCCCACACCTTGCCATCCGTGGCGAGCGCCAGCGCGTGGTTGACGCCCGCGGCCATGGCGCGCACGGTGGGCAGGCCCTGCACCACGACAGGCATAGCCACCGCCGCGCTGGTATTGCCGGTGCCGACCTGCCCGGAGGCATTCTGGCCCCAGGCCCACAGCCGTCCGTCCGCGCCCAGCGCGAGCGAGAAGTTCCCGTTGGCCGCGATGGCCTGGACGTTGGAGAGCGCCGCGACCTTCGTGGGAACGAGCACCGGGTTCCCCGCGGTTCCCAGGCCTGCCTGGCCGGAAGCATTCTGGCCCCATGCCCAGACGTTGCCGCTCACGTCCAGCGCGAGCGAGTGCCCGATGCCCGCGGCAACGGCCTTGATGGAAGGCAGCCCGTTCACCCGGCCAGGCTGCGACTGGGGTGTGCCGCTGGTGCCGCCAGTGCCGAGTTGCCCGGCTACGTTCTGGCCCCAGGCCCACACCGTTCCGTCCTTCTTGAGGAACAGTGAGTGATAGGCGCCCGCGGCCACGGACTGGGGCACCTTCACGACCGTGAGCGCCTGTCTCGCGGTGGCGGTCTCGGTGTCACCGGATGCGTCTGGCTGCATCCCTCCGCAACCCATGGCCGCGAAAAGCCCCACAGCCAGAATTGCCAACCAACTGCTTCTCACTCGTTTCACGAATGCCCCCGGGAAAGGGGGCGCTATAGCCGATATGTGAATGTCTTTGCTCGTGAGTCCACCCTGCCCCCAATGAGTCAATTCTGCGGCTCGGTATTGTCTTTTTGCCCATATTTCTTCACTTGCCGGTTTCGCCGCGAAACCTTCGGGAAGTAACGTTCACGTCGCGTCGAGAAACCCTCTCAACGCAGACCGAAAGGACCCCACCATGAAGATCCTCAAGGCGATGAGCGACCGCTTCCTGAAGCTGTTCCTGTCCTAGGTTTCCGCGGGTGTGTGCGTCATCAACCACGGTGAGTGCTGCAACGCCAAGCGGATGAGTCACAACTGCTATGGCGTCTGCACCAGGTCGCCCGTCTGCTGATCCCCGCATCACAACCACGGCTGGACGTGCTGCACCGAGTCCAACCGTGCCGCGCAAGGCGCGCCGCGTTAATCCTTAAATACCAAGATTGCGCGAAACCCCCCTTTCGCTGCGGAACCTTCGGGATGTAACGTTCGTGTTGCGTTCGAGTGGATGTTGTTCACCCCCCTCTCAACGCGTCCCGAAAGGACCACACCCATGAAGATCCTCAAGACGCTGAGCGACCGCTTTCTGAAGCTGTTCCTGTCCGAGGTTCCCGTTGGCGCCTGCGTGCCTTCCAACGGCGAGTGCTGCAGCACCAAGGGCAAGGTCCACAACTGTTACGGCACCTGCGTCGCGTCGGTCGGCTGCAAGTGACCTCTGCTTCATGACCGCGGCTGGACGCGTCCCATTGGCGTCCAGCCGTTGTCCCTGGGAACTCTTCCATTGAGCGCGGTCAATCTGGCGTGTCGCCTGATGCTGTCCCTGGTGTTCGTGGTCGCCGCCTTCGGCAAGGCGCGCGGGCGCAAGCCCTTCGAGGACTTCATCCAGACGCTCGGGAACTTCGGTCTCCCGCCCTCCCTGGTGGGCTCGCCGCTCGCGGCCACCTTGATCCTCGCGGAGGCCGCCTCCGCCGTCCTGCTGCTCCTGAACGTGGCCGTGGGCTATGCGCTGGCGCTGGCGCTCCTGGGCGGCTTCACGCTTGGCATTGCCTGGGTGTTGCGCCGGGGCGCCAAGGTGGCCTGCCGGTGCTTTGGCGCCAGCAATACCCCCGTGGGCGCGGCGCACCTGGTGCGCAACGGCCTGCTGCTGGCCATCACTGTCGTGGGGGCCGTGAGCCACGCGGCGGCCTCGGGCGCGCCCGTGACGGTGGCGATGGGGGCCATCGCGGGGACCGCCGGCATGCTGGCCGGAGTCTTCGTCACGCGTTGGGACGACCTGGTGTTCCTGATTCGCGGACCGGAGCCCCTGGCCGCGTCTTCGCGAGCCCGTAGGAGCTGAGAAAGACGATGGTTGAGATTCTTGTCGTGGGTGGCGCCATCCTGGCCGTGCTGGTGGTGCTCAACCTCTTGCTGACGCTCGCGCTCATCGGCCGGCTGCGGAAACTCCAGGAGACGGTGGCCAACCAGGTCCCTACCCGGGATCCGGCCCTGCCCCTGGAAGGTGACAAGGTGGGCCGCTTCGAGGCGACCACGGTGGAGGGCGATTCCGTGACGGATGCCGTCCTCGCGGATGGGCAGACCCTGATTGGCTTCTTCACCCCCGGCTGCCGGCCCTGCTCGTCGGTGCGCGAGAAGCTCATCGCCTCGCCGCCCGGAATGCCGATCCTGGCGTTCATCGAGGGGAGCCCCGAGGACCCGGACGTGGTCTCGCTCGGGGCGTCGCTGAAGCAGGTGGCTCGGGTGGCGTACCTGAACGATGGGGACTCCATCACGCGGGCGGTCAAGCAGGCCGGCTACCCTACCCTCGTGCTCGTCGATAAGGGCGTGGTCGCCGCGGCGGGACACTTCGTGCACGAAGTCCTGCCATGACCGGGCCGCGGAACGCGCGGAATCTGCTGCGTGAGGTGCTGCGCACGGTGCGCGCGGCCGTGGTGCTCCAGTGGCGCTCGGCTCCGCTGGCGTCGGCCTTCGCGTTCGCGCTCACGCTGTGCACGGGCTCCGTGGCGGCCGTGGGTGGGTGGCTCACCAAGCAGCTGCTGGACGAGCTGAGCCGCGGTGCGCTCGCTGACTCGCAGCGGGCGCTCACGCTCGCGGTGGGCGCAGCCGCCGTGGCCGGGGGCTCCATGGCGGTGCTCAACGTCACCGAGTACCTGGCCGGGGTCATCCGCTGGCGCGTCACCATCGAGGTCGAGCGCACCCTCTTCGCGAAGGTGGTGGCGCTGGAGGGCCTGCGCCACTTCGAGGACCCCGCCTTCCACGGCCGGCTCCGCCTCGCGAACGAGGCCGCCCTGGACGCGCCCCAGCAGCTCGCCGAGTTCGTGCGCGCCATGGTGCGCACGCTGGTGTCGGTGGGGACGCTGAGCGCCGTGGTGCTGATGGTGTCGCCGCCCATGGCGTTGCTGCTGCTGCTGGCGGGGGGCGTGGCGTTGGCGGCGCAGCTCGCGCGCAGCCGGTGGCTGGTGGAGCTGACCGAGGCGCTCGTGCCCACGTACCGCTGGCGCGACTTCTACCACTCGCTGCTGGTGGACGTGCGGGCGGCCAAGGAGAGCCGGCTGTTCAACCTGGGGGATCTGCTGCTGGAGCGGATGGTGGCGTCGCTACACAAGGCGTCGACCCAGGAGCTGGCCGTGACGCGCAAGGGGTTGGGCGTGCAGGCGGCGCTGTCGCTGCTCACGGCCGTGGTTGCCTCGGTGGGAGCCTTCATCGTCGCGCGAGGGGCCATCCGGGGGCAGCTCCAGATTGGGGACGTGGCCCTCTTCCTCGCGGCCGTGGCGGGCATCCAGAGCGCCTTCAACGGGCTGCTGTCGCAGATTGAGTTCGCGAGCCGCAGCATCCAGACCTTCAAGAACTACCTCGACATCATCGACCTGCCGGTCCGCGCGGCGGGGCCCTCGCGTCCAGTGGCGCCGCTGCGACAGGGCATCGAGCTGCGCGACGTCTGGTTCCGCTACGACGCCCACGGCCCCTGGGTGCTGCGCGGCGTGAGCCTCTTCATCCCGGCGGGCGGCTCGGTGGGGCTCGTCGGCGTCAACGGCGCGGGGAAGAGCACGCTGGTGAAGCTGCTGTGCCGCTTCTACGACGTGGAGCGCGGGCAGATCCTCTGGGACGGCGTGGACGTGCGGGAGCTGGATGCCCCGGCGCTCTGGGCGCGGATGACGGCGACCTTCCAGGACTTCATGACGTACGACTTCAGCGCGGCCGAGAACATCGGCCTGGGGGACGTGGCCCGGCTGAAGGACGGCGCGCGGATCCGAGACGTGGCGCGGCTGGCGGAGATGGACGACACGCTCGCCTCGCTCCCCGCGGGCTACGACACGCTGCTGAGCCGCGTGTTCGCGGGCGAGGACGACGACGCGCCGGCGGGAGTGTCGCTCTCCGGAGGCCAGTGGCAGCGGGTGGCGCTGGCCCGAGCCCTGATGCGGCAGGACGTGGACCTGCTGGTGCTGGACGAGCCCAGCTCCGGACTGGACGCGGCCGCGGAGTTCCACATCCACCAGACGCTGGAGCGCCACGGCGCGGGGCGCGCGCGGCTGCTCATCTCCCACCGGATGAGCGCGCTGCGGAGCGCGGACACGCTCTACGTCCTCTCTGAAGGCCGCGTCATCGAGCAGGGCACGCATGACGCGCTGATGGCGGCGGGCGGCGAGTACGCGCGCCTGTTCACGCTCCAGGCCAGCGGCTATCAGGACGAGCGCGTCGCCTCACGGACCTCGCAGCGGGAGGTCGCGTGATGCTTGCGGCTGTGGGCGCGGGGCTCCTGGTGGCGGGCGCCGCGCTCGCGGCCTGGGCGCGCCGCCGCTGGCTCGTCGTCACGGTGCGAGGCAACAGCATGTCGCCCACGCTGCGCGACGGGCAGCAGCTCCTCGCGAGGCGCCGCGTGGGAGACGGCGGCTACGCGCGCTCGGACGTCATCGTCTTCCTGCTGCCCGCCGAGCGGCTCGCGGTGATGAACCCGGAGGACCCGCCCTATCTCATCAAGCGGGTGGCCGCCGTCGCGGGAGATCCGGTGCCGGACTGGGCGTGGGCGAAGCTCGGAGCCGATGCCCGGACGTGCGTCCCGTCCGGGAAGGTGGTGGTGTCGGGAGACAACGTCGACAACACCCAGGACTCTCGGCAGCTCGGCTACATCGACGCGGAGGCCATCATTGGCGTCGTGCGGGTCCCGAGCTCCTGACGAGAAGACGGGACCCGCTGGGAATCAGTCCTCCGGGCCCCAAGCGCAGGCGCCCAGCGCCTCGTCAGAGGCTCAGGCCCGGCACCTGCACGGGCGTGAGGCGCTGGGTGGTCGTTCCGTCGCCGAGTCGGCCATACATGTTGAAGCCCCAGGCCCAGACGGTGCCGTCCTGCTTCAAGGCGAGTGAGTGGGAGGCGCCACCCGCGAGGGCCGCGACGCCCGTCAAGCCCTGCACCTGCACGGGCGTGAGGCGCTGGGTGGTCGTCCCGTCGCCGAGTCGGCCATAAATGTTTTCGCCCCAGGCCCAGACGGTGCCGTCCTGCTTCAAGGCCAGCGAGTGGGAGGCGCCACCAGTGAGGGCCGCGACGCCCGTCAGACCCTGCACCTGCACGGGCGTGAGGCGCTGGGTGGTTGTCCCGTCGCCGAGCTGGCCCTGGGTGTTGTCGCCCCAGGCCCAGACGGTGCCGTCCTGCTTCACGACGAGCGAGTGGAGGTAGCCACCAGTGAGGGCCGCGACGCCCGTCAGGCCCGGCACCTGCACGGGCGTTCGGCGTTGGGTGGTTGTCCCGTCGCCGAGCTGGCCATCGTTGTTGTTCCCCCAGGCCCAGACGGTGCCGTCCTGCTTCAAGGCCAGCGTGTGGTTGGTGCCAGCGGCGAGGGCCGCGACGCCCGTCAAGCCCTGCACCTGCACCGGCGTGAGGCGCTGGGTGATTGTCCCGTCGCCGAGTTGGCCCTGTCCGTTGTAGCCCCAGGCCCAGACGGTGCCGTCCTGCTTCAAGGCCAGCGTGTGGTTGGTGCCAGCGGCGAGGGCCGCGACGCCCGTCAAGCCCTGCACCTGCACGGGCGTAAGGCGCTGGGTGGTTGTCCCGTCGCCGAGGTTGCCATTGTTGGTCCCCCAGGCCCAGACGGTGCCGTCCTGCTTCACGGCGAGCGAGTGGAGGGAGCCTGCGGCGAAGGCCGCGACGCCCGTCAAGCCCGGCACTTGCACCGGCGTGAGGCGGTCGGCGCCTGTCCCGTCGCCGATCTGGCCCTGGCCGTTGGAGCCCCAGGCCCAGACGGTGCCGTCCTGCTTCAAGGCCAGCGTGTGGCCGCTGCCCGCAGCGAGACGAGCCCCGCTGCTCGCTGTGCATGGCGCTCCACCCTGGAGGGCGAAGGCGAAGCGGGTGGAGAGGCCGAGCGCATTGGTGACAGTGGCCGTCACCGAGGGCGGGTTGCCCACCGGCACGCACGCGGGCGCCGTCCAGAGAACTTCGCTTGTCGTGGCCGCGCTGGTGGCCGTGCCCAGCAAGCCCGCGCTGGAGGCCCAGGCGAAGCTCAGCGCGCTGCCCTGCGGGTCCTTCGCCTTCACCCGGAAGACGACGGTGCCGCCGCCCGTTGGCACCGAGGCAACGGACTGGAAGGTCTCCACCACCTCGGGAGGGAAGAGCGCGGAGGTGGGCGACGTCGAAACGTAGAGGGTGAGGCCGCCCGTGCCCTGCCCGCCCCGGCCGTCCTGCACCAGGACCGTCAGCGTGCAGACGCCGCCGGAGGGCTGGGCCGAGGGCGTGAAGCTGGCGCTGGCGGAAGCGGCATTCGTCCACGTGCCCGCGCAGTTGGCCGTCCACTGGTAGCTGAGGCCGTCCCCATCCGCGTCGCTGGCGGAGGCCGTCACCTGGGTGGTCTGGTCCACGGCGATGGAAGACGGCAGGGCCGTCACGCCGATCACCCGAGGCCATGTGTTGAAGGAGACGTTGACGGCCGCGCTGCCGTTACCGGTGCTCACCGTGATGGTGACGCTGAGGGAGGCGCTGGCGCCCTTGGAGTCCGTCACCGTCAACGTCAGCACCACCGGGCCTGCGGAGGCTGGCGCCGTCCAGGTGGTGGTGAGGCTGGAAGCAGCGCTGAAGCTGCCGGAGGGCGAAGTCCACGCATACGTGAGCGTGTCACCCGCATTGGGGTCGTCCGCGGTGGCCTGCAGCGCGACCTGTCCGCCCGGGGCGACGGTGCCAGGGCTCGCAACCAGGGAGAGGATGCGCGGCGCCGCGTTTTCGAAGGGTGCCGGCGCATTCACCTCCTGCAGGAGGAGCGTCACCGCCGTCGTCTGGCCAGCCTGGATGGTGACGGGCGTCACCTGGCCGGAGTAGCGGACGGTGTTGGAGGAATCGAAAGCCTGGGCGCTGAAGGTGCGGCCGGTGCCCGCGGGCAGCTGTCCGAGCACCCCACCCCACTGTCCTCCCGTCTTCACGAGCGCATCCGTGCGCGTCGTCATCCCCGTGCCGCTCACCGTGAGCTCCACGCGGGTGACGTCACTGGCACTCAACGCCTGCGGCATGGTCACCACTGCCTGCGCGCTGCCGTCCTGGGCTTGCACCCCTTGTGCGCTATCGCACCCTGCCAATGCCAGGACCAGGCCCAATGCCAGCACGGCAAATCCGCTTCGACTCTCTCGTCGCATGCAACCCTCCTGCGTGATGTCTGGAATTGCGGATGGGCGGACGCTTCTGGAAGTCAGTCTTCCAATCCCTGCACCCGCACGGGCGCGGTGCGGTCGAGCGTCGTCCCATCGCCCAGCTCGCCCTCGGCGTTGTAGCCCCAGGTCCACACGGTGCCGTCCCGCAGCAGCGCCATGGAATGCGCGTCGCCTCCGGCCAGGGCCGTCACCGCTGCCAGTCCTGGTACCTGCGCGGGCGTGAGGCTGCCGGTGACGGTCTGATTCCCGAGCTGGCCCGTGTCGTTGCGGCCCCAGGTCCACGCGGTGCCGTCCTGCTTCAGCGCCAGCGAGTGATAGGACCCGGCGGCGATGGCCGACACGTCCGTCAATCCCTGCACCTGCACCGGGACCGGGCTGTTCACGGTCGCCCCATTTCCGAGCTGACCGTCGGTGTTCCGGCCCCACGCCCACACGGTGCCGTCCTGCTTGAGCGCGAGTGAATGGACGAGCCCTGCGGCGATGGCCGATACGCCCGTCAGCCCCGGCACCTGCGCGGGCGTGAGGCGGCTCGCGGTGGTTCCGTCGCCCAGCTGTCCGGAGCTGTTGTAGCCCCAGGTCCACACGGTGCCGTCCTGCTTCAGGGCGAGCGAGTGATAGGTGCTCGCGGCCAGGGCCGTGACATCCGTGAGGCCCGGCACGGACATCCGCTCCGTGCGGCTGACAGTCGTCCCGTCTCCCAGTTGGCCCAGGTTGTTGAGGCCCCAGGTCCACACGGTGCCGTCCTGCTTGAGCGCGAGGGAGTGGTACGTCCCCGATGCCAGGGCCGTGACACCCGTGAGGCCGGGCAGCGGAGCCGGTGTCACTCGGGCCAGGTCCGCGGCGTCCCCCAGCTGGCCGGAGTCGTTGTACCCCCAGCCCCACACGGTGCCGTCCTGTTGGAGTGCAAGCGTGTGATAGGCGGTGGCGGACAGGGCCGTGGTTCCCGTGAGGCCCTGCACCTGGATCGGAACGGGCAGGACTCGGTCCACGTTCGTGCCGTCCCCAAGCTGCCCGTAGCCGTTGTGGCCCCACGCGGCCGCGGTGCCGTCCTGCCTCACGATCAGGCTGTGCGCGCCACCCGCCGCGATCCAGGTCACGAGGCTCGGCGAAGGTGTGCACGGCGTGCCGCCCTCCAGGACCATGGATGCGCTGGCGGACAACCCCAGCGCGTTGCGGACGGTCACCGTCACCGTGAGTGAGTTGCCCGAAGTAAGGCAGGCGCCCGCGGTCCAGAGCACCTCACTGGTCGTCGTGCCGTCGCTGGCAGTGCCCAGCCCGGCAGCGTTGGCGGTCCAGGCGAAGGAGAGCGCGCTGCCCTGCGGATCTCGCGCCCTCGCGCGGAACACAACGGTGTCGCCCTGCGCAGGCACGGTGGCGATCGAGTGGAACGTCTCCACGATCTCGGGCGGGAACCGCCCCGTGGTGGGCGACGTCGTCACGTAGACGGTGAGGCTGCCAATGCCCTGTCCGCCACGACCGTCACGCGCCACCACGCTGAGCGTGCACGTGCCACTGGAGGGCTGGGTCGAAGGCGTGAAGCTGGGACTGGCGGAGGTGGCATTGGCCCACGTGCCCGCGCAGCTGGCAGTCCACTCGTAGGTGAGGCTGTCGCCGTCCGCGTCGCTGGCGGAGGCCGTCACCTGGGTGGACTGGCCTACGACCACCGAGGAAGGCACGGCTGTCATTCCAGCCACCTGAGGCCAGGTGTTGAAGGAGACGTTGACGGCCGCGCTGCCGTTGCCGGTGCTGACCGTGATGGTGACGCTGAGGGCAGCCGAGGCGCCCTTGGAGTCCGTTACGGTCAGCGTCAGGACCACCTGTCCAGCCGCCGCTGGCGCGGTCCACGCGGTGGTGAGGCTGGAGGGCGAGCTGAAGCTGCCGGACGACGACGTCCATGCATACGTGAGGGTATCGCTTGCGTTGAGGTCATCCGCGGTGGCCAGCAGGGTCACCTGGCCGCCCGGGGCGACGGTGCCAGGACTGGCCACGAGGGAGAGGATGCGTGGCGCTGCATTCTCAAAGGGCGGCGGTGCGTTCACCTCCTGCAGCAGCAGCGTGACGGCCGTCGTCTGTCCGGCCTGGATGGTGACGGATGCCACCTGTCCCGCGTAGCGCACGGTGTTGGAGGAATCGAACGCCTGCGCGCTGAAGGTGCGCCCGGCGCCGGCAGGCAACTGTCCCAGCACCCCACCCCACTGCCCGCCCGTCTTCACCAGCGCGTCCGTGCGCGTCGTCATGCCGGCGCCGGACACGGTGAGCTCCACGCGAGTCACATCGCTGGCGCTCAAGGCTTGCGGCAGCGTCACCACCGCCTGCGCGCTGCCTTCCGCCACAGCCATTGATTGTTCGCCACACCCGGTCAGCGCCAGCACCAGACTCAGGGCCAGTACCGCCAACCCGCTTCGACTCCTGCGTTCCATGAACTTCTCCAGCGCTTGGGCCAGTGATGGCTCCGCGGAAGGGCGCGGGACTTTACGAGTAGTCATTTCGACTTCGCCTCTGAGTCACGCCCACGCCACGGAAGTCCCTCGGGACTCTCCGTGTCCGCCCCCCTCAAGCGCTACCCACCAGGGTGGATCCGCACTCCCTGGTGACGAGCCCAGCTGGCGATGAAAACCTGTCGGACAGTCGGACAGGTTCGCTGCGCCCGAGGCCCGGGGCCGCGCCGGCCCGTCGGACAATGAAAACCTGTCCGACAGTCGGACAGGTTCGCGGTCCTCGCGGCCCAAGGCTGTGCTGGCTCGGTAAGTGGAAAACCTGTCCGACAGTCGGACAGGTTCGCGGTCCTCGAGGCCCGGGGGCGCGCCGGCCTGATGACGCGAATGGTCGGCCCGGCGTTCTGGACCGTGGGTCTTACGACGCGGCGCGTGAGCCTGCCGCTGTGTCGTTGCGGTGGATGACGCCTTCCTTCATCACGGCCGGGCGGCCTTCAGCACCTGGACCCGAGCGGGTTCAGCGGCGGAGGCGGAGGACCGCGACCACAGGGATGGCGCCGAGCAGAGCGCGTCGCAAGGTTCCGCCAGGCTACCGCCTGCGCCCTCACGCACGCATCCGGTCGAACTCCTCGGCGCAGTGCGCGGAGAACACCTTCACCTCGTGCCCGTGCGCGCGGATCAGGCCGCGCAGGCGCTCCTGGTTCTGGATGCGCACGGCGTTGTCCTCGGAGAACAGCCGTTGGAACAGCGCCAGGCCCCATGGGCTTCGCGGCGCCACCGGGTTCACCTCGTGGTGGCTGAAGTACGCGTCCCCCGCGTGCAGCATCCATCCTCCAGGCCCATTCACCGCGACACCGCAGTGGCCCGCCGTGTGGCCCGTCAGCGGCACCAGCAGGACCTCCTCGTCCAGGCCTGGAATCACCCGCACCGACTCGAAGCCGAACCAGCGCTCGCCGTCCACCGCGTACCGGCTCCACTTCGGCCCGTGTGCCCACTGCACCGGCTTGTAGCCTTGCCTCGCGCCCGCCACCGGGGGCATCACCGCCGCGGCGTGCTCGTCCGTGAAGACGTGGACCTGGGCGTCCGGAAAGTCCGCCAGGCCCCCGACGTGATCCAGGTCCAGGTGCGTGGGCACGATGTGCCGGACGTCCTCGCGCCGGAAGCCCAGCCGCTCCACCTGGGCCAGCGCCGTCTCCGCCGGGTCCAACCGGGGTGTGTTCCGTCTCACGAAGCGCTGTCCCAGCCGCCCCCTCGCGTCCTGCACGTCGCGCGTCCCCAGGCCCGTGTCCACGAGCACGAGCCCCCGGGACGTCTCCAGCAGCAGGCAATGGCAGACCATCCGGGCCCGCTCGAACAGGCCGCCCGAGCCCGTGACGAAACGGGCACTGGCGGGACACAGGGTTCCACAGTTGAGGTGATGGATTCGCATGGCCGGCAAGGTACGGACCGGCCCCCGGTCCCCGATTGGAGGAATCGGCCATCCGGCCAGGGCCCGGGTTGAAGCGTAGGGCCGTCCGTCCCATGCTTCCTGCCGCATGGCCGCTCTGGCTGACAACGCGCTGGCTCCCCGGGCCGACCTGTCCCGCTTCGTCCAACGTGTGCGCGTGCTCTGGCGCGGCCCCTCCCACGGCGACTACGTCCGCGTGCCGGACGGCACCGTGGAGCTGGTGGTCCGCGTCACGTCCAGCACCTGTGACGTGCACGCCCTGGGGCCTCGGGAACAGGTGCTGCGCAAGGCGCCCTCGGAGGTTCCTCCCGACACGCTGGGCATCCAGTTCAAGCCCGGCGGCGCGTACCCGTTCTTCGGCCTGCCCATGTCGGAGCTGGCCCACCGGTCGCTCTCCATCGACACGCTCTGGGGCAAGGCGGACGGCGCCCGGCTCCGCGAAGCGCTCGCGGAAGCGCCCTCCTCCCAGGCCCGCCTGCGTACACTGGAGACCGCGCTCGTGGACCGGCTCCAACGGGACGACGTCTATGAACCGGCCGCCGCGTACCTCGTGCGGCGCGGCATCCGCCTGCTCTCCGGCTCCGGGGAACTTCCCCGCGTCGCGGAGCTGGCCCGGACACTCGGCGTGAGCGAACGGCACCTTCGGCGCGCCTTCGACGACGTGCTCGGCATGGGACCCAAGTCCTACGCCCGGCTCGTCCGCTTCCAGCGCGCGCTCCAGGCCTCCTCCGTCCAGGGCGGCCGGCCGGACTGGGGGAGCATCGCCGCCGGTGCGGGCTACTATGATCAGGCCCACCTCATCACGGACTTCCGGGCCGTGCTGGGCACCACGCCGGGCGCGTGGGCGCGCGCACGGGCGGCCTGAGCGGGCTCGGACGCGCTGCGTCGGGACCCGGCGGGTGGGGAAAGCGCCTGCCCTGTGAGCGTCCCAGGGAATCGTTCGGACGCCCGGACGTTATGCGGCAGGCGTGGGCGTTTTCCCAGCTTGACCGACGCTGGAGCATCCACCACAAACGCCCCGTCCCCGCGGAGCTCCGTCCCGCGGCCCGAAAGGATCCCATTCAATGAAGCGATTGGTCGTCATCGCCGCCCTCGTGGGTGCCGCCCCGGCGCTCGCCGATGAAGGCATGTGGACGTACAACAACTTCCCCGCCGCCAAGGTGAAGGAGAAGTACGGCTTCCAGCCGGATCAGCAGTGGATGGACAAGCTCCGCCTGGGCGCGGTGCGTCTGGCCGGCGGCTGCTCGGCGAGCTTCGTGTCGCCGGACGGCCTGGTGATGACCAATCACCACTGCGCGCGCGGCTGCATCGAGCAGCTGTCCACCGCGAAGCAGGACTACCTGGCCAACGGCTTCTACGCGAAGACCCAGGGCGAGGAGAAGCAGTGCCCGGCGATGGAGGTGAACCAGCTCGTCGAAATCACCGACGTCACCGAGCAGCTCAACAAGGCCACCGCGTCGCTGACCGGCAAGCAGTACTCGGACACGCTGAAGGCGGAGATGTCCAAGGTGGAGAAGGCCTGCTCCAACGGCGACGACAAGGTGCGGTGCGACCTGGTCACGCTGTACCAGGGCGGCAAGTACAACCTGTACAAGTACCGCCGCTTCCAGGACGTGCGCCTGGTGTTCGCCCCGGAGCACGCCATCGCCTTCTTCGGCGGTGACCCGGACAACTTCGAGTTCCCCCGCTACGACCTGGACGTGACCTTCGTGCGCGTCTACCAGGACAAGCAGCCGGTGAAGACGCCGGACTACTTCAAGTGGTCCGAGGGCGGCGCGAAGGAGAACGATCTCACGTTCGTGGCCGGCAACCCGGGCCGCACCTCGCGCGCGCTGACCATCGCGGAGCTGGAGTACACCCGCGACGTGTCCATGCCCAAGACGCTCATGTACCTCTCCGAGCTGCGCGGCATGCTCACGGAGTTCCAGAAGCGCGGCCCCGAGCAGAAGCGCATCTCCAGCAACCTCCTGTTCGGCGTGGAGAACGGCCTGAAGGCGTCCAAGGGCCGCCACGAGGCGCTGCTCGACAAGAAGTTCTTCGCCTCCAAGGTCGCCGCGGAGCAGGAGCTGCGCAAGAAGGTCGACGCGAACCCCGAGCTGAAGAAGAAGTACGCCGCCGCCTGGGACGAGATCGCCAAGGCGGAGGCCCAGCTGCTCCTCATCCGCAAGGACCTGAACTTCATCGAGCAGGGGCTGGGCCTGTCCGCCGGCCTGTTCCACACCGCCCGGGCGCTGGTGCGCGCCGGCGACGAGCTGCCCAAGGACAACGGCCAGCGGCTGCGCGAGTTCAACGAGGCCAACCTGCCCGCCCTCAAGGCGCAGCTCTTCAGCCCCGCGCCCATCTATCCGGAGCTGGAGATCGCCCGCCTGACGTTCGGCCTCACCAAGATGCGTGAGGAGCTGGGCGCCAAGCACCCGTTCGTGAAGAAGGTGCTGGGCAAGGAGTCCCCGGAGCAGGTCGCCACCCGCGTGGTGAAGGGCACGAAGCTGAAGGACCCGAAGGCCCGCAAGGCGCTCTGGGACGGCGGCAAGAAGGCCGTGGACGCGTCCAAGGACCCCATGGTCCAGCTGGCCCTGCTGACGGACCCGGACGCCCGCGCCATCCGCAAGAAGTTCGAGGACGACGTGGAGTCCATCATCAAGAAGAACAGCGAGCTGGTCGCCAAGGCGAAGTTCGACATCTACGGCACCAGCCAGTACCCGGACGCGACCTTCTCTCCGCGCGTGTCGTTCGGTTCCGTGAAGGGCTACACGGATGAGGGGCAGCAGGTCGCCCCCATCACCCAGATGTCCGGCACCTTCGAGCACGCCACGGGCCAGGAGCCGTACGCGCTGCCCAAGTCGTGGCTGAAGGCGGAGAAGGTCATCACCGGCACCACGCCGATGAACTTCATCACCACCAACGACATCATCGGCGGCAACTCCGGCTCGCCCGTGGTGAACAAGAACCAGGAGGTCGTCGGCCTGGTGTTCGACGGCAACATCCAGTCGCTGGGCGGCGAGTACGGCTTCGACGAGTCCGTGAACCGCACGGTGGCCGTGCACTCGGAGGCCATCATCGAGGCGCTCCAGAAGATCTACGGCGCCACCCGCGTCCTGGAAGAGCTGCGCCCCGGCAGCACCAAGGTCGCGCCGGTGAAGGCGAACCCGGCGGGGTAGTCTCCCCGCTGGCTTCCTGACGCACCCAGAGGCTGCCCGGTTCACTCCGGGCAGCCTCTTCGTTCATCCTCCGTCAGGCGGAGCGGCGACCTGCCGTGAACGCATGGGCACCCCGGCACTTCCCCCGGGGACAGGAGGCAGATGGACGCGCGCGCCGAGCAGTTCATGCGGGACGGGTTCCTCCGTATCGACGGGGCCTTCCCCCGGGAGGTGGCGGACGAGGCCCGGGCCCTTCTCTGGCGGGACACGGGGTGCGACCCGGACCAGCCCTCCACCTGGACCCGCCCCGTCATCCGCCTGGGCATGTACCCCCAGAAGCCCTTCGTGGACGCCGCGAACACGCCCGTGCTCCACGCAGCCTATGACGCGCTCGTCGGCGCCGGCCGCTGGCTGCCACCCCGGGCCATGGGCACGTTCCCCGTGCGCTTCCCGACCCCCAACAACCCGGGGGCCGACCCGGGCGACGCGGGGTGGCACATCGACGTGGGCTTCGACTTCGACAAGCCGGACTTCATGGAGTGGCGCGCCAACGTCGCCTCGAAGGGCCGGGCGCTGCTGATGCTCTTCCTCTTCTCCGACGTGGGCGAGGACGACGCTCCCACCCGCATCCGCGTGGGCTCGCACCAGGACATCGCGAGGCTGCTGGGCCCCGCGGGCGAGGCGGGCCTGACGCTCCGTCAGCTCGCGGCCAACGGCTTCGCGGAGTCCGCCCACCGGCGGGAGGTGCTGGCCACGGGCGAGGCGGGCACGGTGTACCTGTGCCACCCCTTCCTCGTGCACTCGGCCCAGCCGCACCGGGGAGCGCGGCCGCGCTTCATGGCGCAGCCGCCACTGCTACCCCGGGAGCCCCTGAGCCTGGCCCGGCTCCCGGAGGACACGTCGCCGGTGGAGGAAGCCATCCGGCGCGCGGTGACGTGAGGCGCTACCGCCTCACTCCCACTCGATGGTGGCGGGCGGCTTGGAGGAGATGTCGTAGACGACGCGGTTGATGCCGCGCACCTCGTTGGTGATGCGCGAGGAGATCTTCTCCAGGAGGGGGTACGGGATGCGCGCCCAGTCCGCCGTCATCCCGTCCACGCTGGTGACGGCGCGCAGCACGCAGGTGGACTCATAGGTGCGCTCGTCGCCCATCACGCCCACGCTCTGCACGGGCAGCAGCACGGCGAAGGCCTGCCACACCTCCTTGTACAGGCCGGCCTTGTGGATCTCCTCCTGCACGATGGCGTCCGCGCGGCGCACCAGGTCCAGGCGCTTCTCGTTCACCTCGCCCAGCACGCGGATGGCCAGGCCCGGGCCCGGGAACGGCTGCCGGGAGACCATCTCGTCCGGCAGGCCCAGCTCGCGGCCCAGGGCGCGGACCTCGTCCTTGAAGAGCTCGCGCAGCGGCTCCACCAGCTTGAGCTTCATCGTCTCCGGCAGGCCGCCCACGTTGTGGTGGCTCTTGATGGTGACGGACGGGCCCTTCCACGACACGGACTCGATGACGTCCGGGTACAGCGTGCCCTGCGCCAGGAAGCCCGCGTCCTGCACGTCGCGCGAGGCCTCCTCGAAGACGGCGATGAACTCCCGGCCGATGATCTTCCGCTTCTGCTCCGGATCCGTGACGCCGGCCAGCTTCGACAGGAAGCGCTCGCGCGCGTCCACCGTCTTCAGCGGCACGTGGAAGCGGTCCACGAAGAGCGCCTCCACCTGCGCCCGCTCGCCCTGACGCAGCACGCCGTTGTCCACGAAGATGCACTGGAGCCGGGGGCCAATCGCCCGGTGCAAGAGCAGCGCCGCCACGGAGCTGTCCACGCCGCCGGACAGCCCGCAGATGACGCGGCCTTCGTCACCGACCTGCTTGCGGATGGTCTCCACGGCCTCGTCGATGAAGCCCTTCATCGTCCACGAGCCGGACACCTTGCAGTCGTTGAAGAGGAAGGCGCGCAGCATGGCCTTGCCCTGCGGCGTGTGGACCACCTCCGGGTGGAACTGGAAGCCGTACCAGGGGTTCGTCTTGTGCGCCGCCGCCGCGAAGGGCGAGTTGCCGCTGCGGCCGATGGCCTCGAAGCCGGGCGGCAGCTCGTCCACCCGGTCGCCGTGGCTCATCCACACCTGCACCTGGTCACCCGGGCGGAACTCCGCGAAGGGGCCCCGCGCGGCGAGCACCTCCACCGCCGCGCTGCCGAACTCGCGGTGGGCGCCCCGGTCGATGCGGCCTCCCAGGAGCTTGGCGAGGAGCTGGAGGCCGTAGCAGATGCCCAGCACCGGGACGCCGGCCTCGAAGACGAAGGGGTCGCAGCGCGGGGAGCCGGGCGCTTCCACGGACGCCGGCCCGCCGGAGAGGATGATGCCCTTCGGCGCGAACTGGCGGATGTCGGCGGCGGGGAGGTCCGGGCGGTGGATCTCGCAGTAGACGCCCAGCTCGCGCACCCGGCGGGCGATGAGCTGGGTGTACTGGCTCCCGAAATCAAGGATCAGGATCTTCTCGGAGTGCAGGTCCACCGGCGATTCTCCCAGGGGGCGTCGTTGACGGGTGGGGGCCCTTATCGCTACAAACTTCGGGAAATCAACGCTGAAAGGCCGTCAATTGTTCGTGCGCCGCCTGTCCGCTTCCACTGCAGCAGCCATGCTCCTCCTGTCCGCCTCGGGGTGCGTGAAGGAGATCACCTCCGACGAGCGTCTGGAGCGTGACACCCGCAGCGTCGCGGTGAAGGACGCGCCCGGGGTCGAACAGCTGTCCAAGCTCACCTGTGACGACACCTCCGCGCCCCTCAACAAGGCCCGGGACGTGAACCGCCCGGAGTCCGACCGGCTGGTGGACTACGTCAACCTCTACTCCTCGCTGAAGGACCGCACCCACACCTTCGAGGAGGCCATGGCCCGCAACCCGGACCTGAGCTACCGCGAGGGCAGCCAGAACCTGGTCAACGCCAAGGACACCTGCATCCAGCAGACCGCGGACGTCCGGGTGGAGTTCGAGACCTACCTGCGCGAGCTGGTGGACGTGCCCACGGTGCAGGAGATCAAGGGGGGCAACACCGTCACGGTGGCCCGCCTGGACTTCGGCACCCTGAAGAAGGCCATCGAGACGCTGGATCCGGACGACCGCGAGTCGCTCCTCCAGCGCGTCAACGCGGCGGAGAAGCGCGTGTCCACCATGGCCGCCCCCGCCGAGGACTCGTCCTCTGGCGGCAAGCGTCGCGGCAAGTAGCCGCCCGCGGTCCTCCCCTGGTGCACCCACCGGGGGAGACTCCCCTGCCCCGAAGCCTCCCGGTGACGGTGAGGCTTGGGGGCGGTGGACGCCCTACTCCATCCGGTAGTTGGGCGCTTCCTCGGTGATGATGACGTCGTGCACGTGGCTCTCCTTGAGCCCGGCGGACGTGATGCGGACGAAGGTGGCCTTCGTGCGCAGCTCGTCGATGGTGGCGCACCCCACGTAGCCCATGCCGCTGCGGATGCCGCCCAGCATCTGGTGCACGTTCATGGCGAGCGTGCCCTTGTACGGGACGCGGCCCTCGATGCCCTCCGGCACCAGCTTCACGGCCTCCACGTCGGACTGGAAGTAGCGGTCCTTGGCGCCCTGCTTCATGGCGCCCAGGCTGCCCATGCCCCGGTAGCTCTTGTAGCTGCGGCCCTGGTACAGGATGACGTCGCCGGGGGCCTCCTCCGTGCCGGCGAACAGCGAGCCGATCATCACGGAGCTGGCGCCCGCGGCGAGCGCCTTCACGATGTCGCCCGAGTACTTGATGCCGCCGTCGGAGATGATGGGGATGCCGTGCTTGTCCGCCTCGCGGGAGCAGTCATCCACCGCCGTCACCTGGGGCACGCCCACGCCGGCCACCACGCGGGTGGTGCAGATGGAGCCCGGGCCGATGCCCACCTTCACCGCGTCCACGCCCGCCTCAATCAGGGCGCGCGTGCCCTCCGCGGTGGCCACGTTGCCGGCGACGAGGTCGAAGCCCTTGAAGTTCTTGCGCGTGTCGCGCACGCCTTCGATGACGCCCTTCGAGTGGCCGTGCGCGGTGTCCACGACGATGACGTCCACGCCCGCCTTCACCAGCGCGTCGATGCGGGCCTCGCGGTCCGGGGACACGCCCACGGCGGCGGCGCAGAGCAGGCGGCCCTTGGCGTCCTTGGCCGCGTACGGGTGGGTGCGGCGCTTCTCGATGTCCTTGATGGTGATGAGGCCCTTGAGCTCGTAGGCCTCGTCGACGACGAGGAGCTTCTCGATGCGGTGCTCGTGCAAGAGCTTCGTGGCGTCGTCCTGGGTGATGCCCTCGCGGCCGGTGACGAGCTTCGTCGTCATCACGTCCTCGACCTTCTGGGACAGGTTCTTCTCGAAGCGCACGTCGCGGCTGGTGAGGATGCCCACCAGGCGCTTGCCCTGCACCACGGGCACGCCGGACACGCCGTGAACCTTCATCAGCTCCAGCGCGCGGGCGAGCGGCGCCTTCGGGTCGATGGTGATGGGGTCCACCACCATGCCGCTCTCGAACTTCTTGACCTTGAGGACCTCCAGGGCCTGCTGTTCGGGCGTCATGTTCTTGTGGATGACGCCGATGCCGCCTTCCTGCGCCATGGCGATGGCGGTGCGCGCCTCCGTCACGGTGTCCATGGCGGCGGACAGCAGGGGCACGTTCAGCCGGATGTTGCGGGTCAGGCGGGTGGTGAGGTCGGCATCACGCGGGGTGACGGCGCTCTCACCGGGCTGCAGGAGCACGTCGTCGAAGGTGAGGGCCAGCCGGATATCGGGGTTCAACATGGGGGCTCCCGGAGGCCCCGCGGGGCACCAGCGCCCGGCGGGTGCGTGTCCATACGGTTTGCGCGGCTGCCGCGCAACGGAAGAAGGTTTTTTGCCGCTCGTTCCCGGGGACTTCAGGTGATACTCGGCGTCCCACCAACACTTCTTGGGACTTGGACCGGGCCTTGGCGGAATTGAATCAAGCGGGGGCGGTGGGGCTGGTGGTGAAGCTGCCCTTCGCCACCCCCGAGGAGTTCCTCGCGAAATACGGGGGCAACATCACCCGGGGCGGCATCTATTTGCGCGCCAAGGCCGTGCGCCCCCCAGGCACGGCCGTTACCCTGGACCTCCGCCTGGCGAGCGGCGACCGGCTCCTCTACACGGCGGCCATCGTCCACTTCGTCACGGGCCAGCAGGGCCAGGGCATCTCCGGCATGGGGCTGAAGTTCGGGGAGGCGGATCCCCCGACGCGCCGGTTCCTGGAGTCCGCGGTCGCCATCCTCCCGCACGCCCAGTCGGACGTGCCGCCCGTGCCCAAC
>NZ_RAWC01000240.1:0-13838 GCF_003611685.1 Corallococcus sp. CA049B
GGGTGGCGGACGCGGGGGCAACCACCTGGACGGGCTGGGCGCGCTGGGCGGTCCGGACCTCGGCGGTCTGGGAGGTGAGGGTGGAGTCCAGCCCCTTGGCGAAGGCGACGAGCTGCGCATCCGTCCCGCCAGAGCCCAGCTTGCGCAGGGACTTCCAGAACGGGTGGGTGGCGTCCCCGGTCTTCACCAGCCCCTGGGCCAGCAGCGGCACGGTCGCGTCGCGCTCCACGGTGCTGGCGGTGCGCAGGGCAACGACCAGCTCCTCGGGGGCCGTGCGGGCCACCTCGCCCAGGCCGTCCGCCAGCTCGTCCTGCGCCTCCAGGTCACGGGCGGCGCCGGCCGCGCGGCACAGCTCCAGCACGCGGGCCAGGGCCTCCGTGTTTCCGCCGGAGGCCAGCTCCACCATGCTGCTCACGCCGGGCACGCCCACGGACAGGGCGTGGGCCACCTGGCGCAGGCGGCCGTAGACGTCATCCGTGGCGGAGTAGCTGTCCAGCAGCGTGCGGGTGCCCAGGTAGTCGTGCGGGTTGGACTGGTAGAGGCTCTCCGCCAGCACGGCGCGCACGGCGGGGTCGCGCTCGCTGCGCCACGCGGTGCGCAGGAAGCCGATGTTGCGTTGATCGCGCTGCTTGCCCAGCTCCAGGTAGGTCCTCACGCGGTTGGCGATGTCCGGCAGGCCGCCCTGGGGCTTCTGGCCTTCATTGAGGGAGGCCAGCGCGGTGTCCGGCCCCAGCGTGGAGCCGGTGGCGGCCACGGCGGCGCCCAGCGCGTCCATGCCCGCGACGACGGGGCCGGCGCGGCCCGCGTAGTCGTTGACCATGATGGAGAAGGAGAACTTCTCTCCGCCCGCGGACTGCACGTAGCCGCTGAGCGCGGAGACGCCCTCCAGGGTGCCCGTCTTGGCGCGCAGCCGGCCCACGGCGTCCGTGCCGTCGAAGCGGTACTTGAGCGTGCCGTCCTTGCCGGCGATGCCCAGCGAGGACAGGTACTCCGGGGCCAGCGGGAAGCGCTCGTACATGTGGCGCAGGAGCCGGTCCACCTGCGCGGTGGAGAAGCGGTTGGCGTCGTTGAGACCGCTGCCGTTCTTCATCACGTAGGTGCCGCGCGGGATGCCCACGTCGCGAGCCAGGAACTCCTCCACCACGTCGACGCCCTTGGTGAACGAGCCCGGCTGTCCGCGCAGCTCCGCGCCCATCGTCTTGAGGAGCGTCTCCGCGACGAAGTTGCTGGACAGCTTGTTGAGGCGCTTGAGGACGATGTCGAACGTGTCCGACTGGGCCACGTACACGACCTTCGCGCGCGAAGGCGCCAGGCCCAGCTTCACCTTGCCCTTCACCTTCACGCCGCGCGAGGCGAGCAGCTGCTTCAGCGTGTAGCCGAAGTACATGGGCGGGTTGTCGATCTTCTTCCAGACGCTGACGGCGCCGCGCTCGTCGGGGACCTGGCCCTTGACGATGATCTTCTGCTTGTCGCCATAGCCGCTGGACTTCACGGACAAGCGCCGGGCGCGGCCGGGGCCGCTGGAGACGGCGCTGTCCACGACGAAGAAGTCACTGGGCGGCTCCATGTCCACCGCGGCCTTGCCGCCGGGAGCGGCGCGCACGTAGACGGCGACCGCGTTCCAGTTGAGGCTCACCGCGCCGGTGGGCGCCATGTACGCGCGGTCGGAGTCCTCCTGGTCGTAGCCGGGCGGCGTGCGCTCGGCGTCGAACCAGGAATCATCCACGACGATGTCCTGCACCTCCTTGAGGCCCGCGTGGAGCAGCTCGGAGGTCATGCCGTAGAGGCGCTCGGTGGTGACGGTGGGGTCGCCCTTGCCGCGCACGTAGAGCGTCTTGACCTTGCCGTCGGCGGGCAGGTCCTGGTCCACGAGGAACTCCGTCTCGTAGCGGAACTCCGGCCCCAGGGCGACGAGCGCCGCGGAGGACGTGACCAGCTTCACGTTGGAGGCGGGGTTGAGCAGCTCATCCGCGTTGTGGCTGAACACCACGGTGCCGTCGTCCAGGCTCTGCATGTGGACGCCGACACGGCTGCTCTTGAGCGCGGTGCGCTGCATCACCTGGACGAGCGCGTTCTTCAGCGCCTCGCGCTCAGCCTTTTTCTCGGCGGACGGCGACGCGGCCAGGGTGGCGGAAGGCAGCCACAAGACAATGGCGGTCGCTGCCCAGAAGGGTCTGGTTCGAAAAACCTGCACGCACGCTCCGGGGAAGTCGCGTTCCATTATGAAGAAGGGACGAAAGGGGCGGCAAGGGTGGGGGGAGGATCCACGTCCGCCGTTACCCTGCACGCCTGCCTGCTTCCTGGAAACAGGAAGAAGGCTGTCGCAGCATGGACGCCCCGCCTGACATCCACCTCGTGACAGACGCCATGCCTCCCCTGCCCTCCCGCGCCGCCCGGGTGTCCTTCATCGCGCTGGCGCTGGTGCTTGACTCCGGCTGCCGCGCCCCTGCGCCTCCGGCGGGCATCACGGTGTTGTTGGAGGCCCCACCGGACAGCCTGGACGATCGCTTCGCCCTCACGGCCCATGGACAGCGGCTGGCGCAGCTCGTCAGCCCGGGGCTGCTCACCTTCGATGACTCGAGCCGGCCCGTGCCCCAGCTGGCGGAGTCCTTCCGGGAGGTCTCTCCCACGGTGGTGGAGTTCGTCCTCCGTCCGAATCTGACCTTCCACGACGGGAGCGCCCTCACGTCAGAGGACGTGAAGGCCACCTTCGATGCCCTGATGAATCCGAAGCTGGGCAGCCCCAAGCGCGAGCGGTACGAGCCGGTGGAGCGGGTGGAGGTGGTGGACGCCCGCACGGTGCGCTTCCACTTGAAGCGGCCCTATGCGCCGCTGCTCGCGGAGCTGTCCGCGGCCATCCTGCCCGCGGAGCGCGTGGGGCCCGGAGGCATCGAGGCGCAGGGGACGCACCCGGTGGGCGCCGGGCCGTTCCGGTTCGAATCGTGGCCGGACGAAGAGCACCTGACGCTGGTCCCCTTCGAGGGCTGGCACGGAGGGAAGCCCGCCGTGCCGAGGCTGACGTTCCGGGTGGTCCGGGACGAGACGACGCGGGTGCTGGAGCTGCTCAAGGGCCGCGCGGACCTGGTGGTGAACAACGTGTCCCCGGCGGTGCTGCCCGCGCTGCGCGAGTCGCCCCACCTGCGCGTGGTGACGAAGCCGGGCACGGGCTTCACGTACCTGGGCATCAACCTGCGCGAGGGACCGCTCGCGGACGTGCGCGTGCGCCAGGCGCTGTGCCACCTCATCGACGTGCGCCCGTTGGTGGAGCACAAGCTGCACGGGCTGGCGGAGCCCGCGTCCAGCATGCTGCCTCGCGAGCACTGGGCCTTCACCCGGACGCCGGGCTGCGGCTACGCGCCGGAGGAGGCGGCGCGGCTGCTGGACGCGGCGGGGTATCCGGATCCGGACGGGCCCGGGGGACAGCCGCGCCTGTCCTTCACCTTCAAGACAAGCACGGATCGCTTCCGGCGCGCGGTGGCGCTGGTGCTCAAGGAGCAACTGGCGAAGGGCGGCATCGCCGTGGAGGTGCGGGCGCTGGAGTTCGGGACGTTCTTCGAGGACGTGCGCCGGGGGCGCTTCGAGCTGTTCACGTTGAAGTGGGCCGCCGTGATGGAGCCGGACCTGCTGCGGGGCGCGTTCCATTCCGCGAACATCCCCGGGCCGGAGAACCACTGGGGCGGGTTCAATCGCGGAGCGCTGAAGGACCCGGCGTTGGACCGCGTGCTGGACGCGGCGACGCAGGCGTCTCGCGAGGAGCGGAAGGTTCTGTACGCGGAGGCGCAGCGGGAGCTGGACGCGGACATGCCCGTCATCCCGCTGTGGCATGAGGCCAGCGTCGCGGTGGTGTCCTCGCGGCTCGCGGACTTCGAGCCCAGCGCACACGGCCTGCTGCTGCCGCTGGCGAAGGCACGGGAAGTGATGCCCGAGCGTGGGAGCCCCCCGTGACCCGGAGGCTCGTGTCCGCGGTCATCGCGATGGTGGGGGCGCTGCTGCTGGTGTCGCTGTTCCTGCACCTCGTGCCTGGGGACCCGGTGGACGTGATGCTGGGGGAGCAGGCGACGCAGGTGGACCGCGCGGCGTTGCGGCAGGCCGTGGGGTTGGACCTGCCCTGGTACGCGCAGCTCTGGACGTTCGCTCGCGACCTGGCCACCGGGGAGCTGCGCACGTCGCTGCCTCCGTTCCAGCGCAAGGTGCTTCCGGCCCTGGGCGCGGCGCTGCCGTACACGCTGCTGCTCACGGTGTCGGCCATGGCCGTGTCCCTGGTGCTGGCGCTGCCCCTGGGCGTGATGGCGGCGGCGCGGCGAGGGACGCCCGTGGACGCGGCGGCGATGGGCGTGTCCGTGGCGGGTGTCGCCCTGCCCCGCTTCTGGCTGGGCCCGGTGCTGATCATCGTCTTCGCGCTGAAGCTGGACTGGCTGCCCGTGTCGGGCGCGGAGTCGTGGCGGCACCTGGTGCTGCCCGCGTTCACGCTGGGCACCGCGCTGGCCGCGTTCCTCGCCCGGATGACGCGCGCGACGATGTTGGAAGCGCTGCGCGAGGACTACGTCACGGTGGCCCGGGCCAAGGGCCTGTCGCCTCGCGTGGTGCTGTGGAAGCACGCGTTCCGCAACGCGCTGCTGCCGCTGGTGACCGTGCTGGGCCTGGAGTTCGGCGCGCTGCTCGGCGGCGCCATCGTGACGGAGAAGGTGTTCGCGTGGCCAGGCATGGGCACGCTGCTGCTCACCGCCATCGAGAAGCGTGACTACAACACCGTGCGCGCCACGGTGCTCCTCTTCACCTTCTGCTACGTCATGGTCAACACGCTCACCGACCTCGCGTATGCGTGGGTCGACCCGCGCGTGCGGAGGCGGTCATGAGCGCGGCCCACCGCTTCCGGCTGCACTCGTGGGGCGCCCGGTTCGGGTTCGCCGTGGCGTGCGTCTGGGTGTTCACCGCGCTGTTCGCGCCGTGGCTCAGCCCGCATTCGCCGGACGCCATCGACCTCACGCGCGAGCTGTTGCCCCCGACGTCCGGCCACCTGCTGGGCACGGGGGAGAACGGCATCGATGTGCTCACCCACGTGCTGTACGGCGCGCGCGTGTCGCTGGAGGTGTCCTTCTTCGCCGTGGTGCTGTCCGCCGCGGTGGGCATCACGCTGGGCGGCATCGCGGGCTACGCGGGCGGGCTCGTGGACGAAGCGCTGATGCGGGGGGTGGACGTGCTGCTCGCCTTCCCCGGCATCCTGCTGGCGCTGTTCATCACCGCGGTGCTGGGCCCCAGCCTCGCCAACGTGGTGTTCGCCCTGTCCTTCACCGGGTGGACGGGCTACGCGCGGCTGACGCGCGGACAGGTGCTCACCCTTCGCGAGCGCGACTACGTGCAGGCTGCTCGGGCGCTGGGCAGCGGACCGGGCCGCATCCTCGTGCGGCACCTCCTGCCCAACGCGGCGGGGCCGCTGCTCGTGCAGGCGACGTTCGCGCTGCCGGGCGCCATCGTCGCGGAGGCGTCCCTGAGCTTCCTGGGCCTGGGCGTCCCGCCGGGCACGCCGTCATGGGGCGCGCTGGTGGACCAGGGGACGCAGTACCTGCTGGTGGCGCCGCACGTGGCCCTCTTCCCCGGCATCGCGCTGGCGGTCACCGTGCTGGGCTTCAACCTGCTGGGCGATGCGCTGCGCGACGCGATGGATCCGCGTCATGGAGGCCGGTGACTTGAAGGCCCCTTGCGTCCCTGGCAGGAAGCAGGGACGGAGGTGACGAGCGCATGAAGGCCGTGGTGCAGCGGGTGCTGGAAGCGTCAGTGACGGTGGATGGGCAGCGGGTGAGCGAGATGGGCCCGGGCCTGCTCGTGCTGCTGGGCGTGGGCAAGGGCGACACCGACGCGGACATGACGTGGATGGTGGAGAAGCTGGCCACGCTGCGCATCTTCGAGGACGCCGACGGCAAGATGAACCTGTCGCTGGAGGACACCTCCAAGCACCTCATCGTCGTCAGCCAGTTCACCCTCTACGGCGACGCGCGCAAGGGCCGCCGGCCCAGCTTCATCGACGCGATGGAGCCCGTCGCGGCCAAGGCCCTCTACGAGCGCACCTGCGCAGCGCTGCGCCAGCGCGGCCTCACCGTGGGCACCGGCATCTTCGCCGCGGACATGAAGGTCGCGCTCGTCAACGACGGGCCCGTCACCCTCCTCCTGGAGAGCCCGCCGAAGGCCGCGGCTCCGGCCTGAAGCCTCAGCGCACGTCCAGCGTGCGGCGGAAGAAGGTCACGCCCTCCGCGTTCGTGCGCGCATGCGAGGCCGGGCGCGTCCCCTTAACCGGGTCGCTGCACAGCATGGCGATGACGTCGAAGCCCTTCGGGTAGCACTCGGGCAGGAAGGTGAAGTGGCCCGCGTCGTCCAGGACCACCGTCGTCGTGGTCGCGGGTGGCAACAGCCCCGCCAGGTGCATGCCGTGCCCTTCGTGCGGCATCAGCTCATCGCCCTTCGCGAGCACCAGCTCCACCGGCCTCTGGACGTCGGCGGTGTCGCGCGCCTCGAAGGAGGCGGCCATGCCCGGCGCCATCGCGAACGCGGCCTTCACTCGCGGCTCCAGATACGACGCTCGCGCGTGCTTCATGTCGATGCGGCGGTAGTCCACGTCGCGCAGGCCCTCGCAGCCAATCTCCTCCTTCGTGCCCGGCGTCTTGCAGCGCTTTTCAATCCACTCGAGGTTCAGGTTCAGCCCCACCAGCGCGAGCGCCGTGTAGCCGCCCATCGAGTGCCCCGCCGCGCCGATGCGCTCCGGATCCACGCGCGAGCCCCACTTCGGATCCTTCAGCAGGTGGTCCAGGACGACCTTGAAATCTTGCGGACGCTCATAGGCGCGCGCGAAGCCCTCCGGGCTCGTGTCCCCGAAGGTGTTGCCCGGGTGGTTCAGCCCCACCACGACGAAGCCATGCGCCGCCAGGTTCGCGCCGAACCAGGCCAGGTCCATCACCGAGCCGCCGCTCCCGTGCGACAGCAGCACCACCGGCCAGCGCTCCCGCGCGTCCGACAGCGGTGCGTCCTTCGCGCCGTAGAAGGGCTTGAACAGGTCCGACGGCGCGCGGTTGTCCATCGGCGTTCCGGGCGCCACCGGGTACCAGACCCACGGCTTCAGCGTGCGGCGGCGGACCGCGTCCTCGTACGTCAGCGATTGCGTGACGCCCACCGCGTAGGCCGCGTCCGCGCCGTAGAGCGCCGTGTGGTCCGTGCGAGGAGCCTCCGTCGCCTTCTTCGCGGAAGAACAGCCGCCCGTCAGCAGCGCGACGGCGACGAGGAGCATGGAACCCACGGGGAACAGGAAGCGGCGCATGTCCCGGAGCATGACCGGGAACGACCGGGCAAGGAAACGAGGGAAGCTCCGTCCGCCTCGGCCGGGCAGCACCCGGGACCTGGCCCTCAGGTCACAGCCGCACGGTGGTCCCGCGCGTCACCAGCGCGGCCAGCCCCTGCTTCGTCTGCGCGGCGCCGCGCAGGTGCAGCGTGAGCGCGCCCAGCTCGCGGATCCACGTGGCCGCGTTCGGGCCCAGGCCGGAGAACAGCACGGACAGGGGCGGCGGCTGGGGCAGCTTCCCCGTCCAGTAGCCCAGCACCTCGTCGCGCTCCGGCAGCACCGGCAGCTTCAGGCGCTCCTGCTCCCGCGTCAGCAGCCGCTCCAGCTTTCGCGGCAGGTTCACCTGCCAGTGCAACACCGTCTTCGCCGGCCGCCAGGCCCAGTCCGCGAAGGCGAACCGCTCACGGACCGCGTACTCCCCCCGGCCCTGCGTGACGAAGACGCGGTCCGGCGGAAACTCCGGGAAGGGGTCCCACTGCCCGGCCAGGAGCGACGCCAGCCCCTGCTCGCCCGGGGGGCGCCGGCGGAAGTTGTCCCGCACCACGCGCGCCGCCTTCGTGTCCCAATAGGGATAGGCCGGGTCCTCCACCATCAGCGCCAGGTTCAGCGCCTCGTCCCACTCGTCCGCGTAGCCGCCGGGGGACCCGCCCACCTCCCAGCCGCCGGGCGCCTCGCGCCAGGGCTGGAACACCAGCCGGTCCACCAGGTCCATCCACCCGTCCGAGTCCACCGACCCCACGCCCCCCGGCAGCGCCGACGAGGCCAGCCGCTGGCAGAGCGTGAACGCCTGCGCGTCACCCAGGTGGTTGGACAGGGCCTCCAGCGCGCCGGAGGCATCTCCCATGGCGCGCGTGAAGAACGGCAGCACCTGCTCGTGGAAGAAGCGGTCGTTGATGGGGCGCAGGACGACGTCCATGCGGGGCGTCTCCTGTCAGGCCCTCAGGGCCGCGCGTCTTCCTGGACGATGAGGGCGTGGATGTCCGCGGCCGAGGGCGCCTCGAGGATGGCCGCCCGGAAGCGCGGGTTCTTGAACAGCCGCGAGATGCGCGCCAGCGCCTTCAGGTGCACCCCCGCGCTGTTCTCCGGCGCAACCAGCGCGAAGAACAGGTGCGTGGGCTTGCCGTCGATGGACTCGAAGTCCACCCCCGCGCGAGACACGCAGAAGGCCGCCTGGAGGCTGTCCATGCCCGCCAGCTTGCCGTGGGGGATGGCCACGCCTTCGCCAATGCCAGTGCTGCCCAGCTTCTCGCGTTCCTGGAGCACCGCCACCAGCCGGTCCTCGCGCAGCGTCGGGTGCGCCCGGACCAACGTGGCACTCAGCTCGCGCAGCACCTCCGCTTTCGTCCGGGCTTGCATGTCCGCGACGACCGCCTGGGGGCTGAGGAAATCGGCGATTCTCAATGGCGCTCCCGCACTGGCGCTCCGGCACTGGCGCTCCGGGCCGGCAATGATTCCTCGGCCGGCAATTACTCCTCACACTGGATTCGCGCAAGAGTCGCCTGGGCGGTGGCAGGCGCTTCGCTCACTGCGCGTCAGCCCGAGCCGTTCCCCCCACCCCGGCCCGGGCCCCGGGCTCCGGGCCCGGAGATGGCCCCGGACCCGGTTCCCGGCACGAACGGTTGCCCGTCAGGTGCCCGTGGCGGCCACCGGCACGTCGGGCAGGTGCGGCTCGATGAGGCCGAACCCCCCCTCCTTGCGGCGGTAGACGATGGACAGCGCCTGGGACTGCTGGTTCTGGAACACGTAGAAGTCGTTGTTCATCAGGTTCATCTGCATCACCGCGTCGTCCACGGACAACGACTGGATGGCCAGATGCGTGGTGCGCACCAGGCGGGCGACGCCCGACTCGGCCACCGGCGTCTGGGCGGCGGGCGCGGAAGCCTCGGCGGTCTCCTCCGGCTCGTGGACCTCGAAGACGTCGTGGCGGACCTTCACCAGGTCCTGGCGGTGGTGGACCTTCTCCTTGCCGTGGTGCGACTTGAGCTTGTCGCGGTAGCGGCGCAGCTGCCGTTCGATCTTGTCCATCGCCAGGTCGATGGACGCGTACATGTCATCGCTCTTCTCACGCCCCCGGAGGACCCAGGCGCCGGAGTGGATGGTGATGTCCGCGTGATGCAGGTGCCGCTCCAACGACAGCACCACGTGGGCTTCACCCGCCCGGTCCAGCAGTCGGTTCACCCGCTCGACCTTTTCACGGGCGTACTCCTTCAGGGAATCCGACGATCCGAACTGACGGAAGGTGATGTTGAGCTGCATGCGTGGCCGCCTCCTAGGGAGAGAGGTAAGCTCCGTGACAGATCAGAAACGGAGCCCACGCCGAAAGCAACCCGGCCCCCCAGGTTGGAACTTCCCGTTCACGGCTCGCGCTCGCGAAAGCGACCGCAATAGGACACGTCTGGTGTCCGCTGCATGGCACGGCGGGGGGATTCCGACCCGGGCCTCATTTTCCGGTCAGCAGTCCCCCACACCGCGTGCGTGGCGCTCAGGCCAGCAACATGCCTGCGGCTCGTCCCGCGGCCCGGCGGATTCAGGGCACCACGGAGAGCACGAAGTCCTGCGCGTGGTAGATGGCGCCCGAGCACGACGCCACGCCCGCGCACTCGCTCACGACGCCCTCCAGGGCCGCGCTCAGCGTCAGGGTGTGGTTCGCCTGCGGGGTGCCCGCGGGGATGGCGACGGTGGCCTTGTTGCCGTCCTGCGTGACGGCGAGCACGCCGGGCGCGCGGCCCTCTTCCCGCAGGAGCAGCGCCTCCACCGTCCCGGGAACCTCCGAGGACGGCTCCCAGAGGAAGTCGTAGGACTGCCCCACGCGCAGCTTGTCCGGAGTGCCCTCGCCCTGGAACGTGAACCTGCGCTTGGCCTTGGCGTTCTTCGCCACCAGGCGCACGGTGCTGGAGGCGTCCTGCAGCTGCACGACGATGTCCTCCAACGGCTCGCGGCCCCAGGCGGCCGGGTCGAAGTTGAAGTAGGCGCGGCTGTTCTCGCACGCCTCCGAGCGCCCGCCCACGTCCGACGCGCCGCCCGGCACCAGCGTCATGGGCTGGCCGTTGAGGGTGGCCGTCACGTCGTCGGCGAAGCGCGAGCACGGGCCGTCCGCCGCCACCGAGTAGCTGACGGTGACGCGGTGCGCGCCCTGCGCGTCCGGCGTCTCCGCGTCATCCACGTCCGCCAGCGCGAAGGTGAGCGAGCGGTCCGACAGCTCCGCCAGCGACATCACCTTCGTCTCGCCGCCGCTGCATCCGGTGAGCGCAACGAGCGCCCCCAGGACGGTGAAGCGGGACACGGTTCGACGCGGGCTCGGAGCAATGAAGGTCATGGCGGCCGGCACTCTATCACTCCCGCGCCAGCAGTCCTTCGAGCCGCGCCTTCACGCCGGGCCACTCCGTGTCGATGAACCCATAGTACGCGCTGTCCCGCACCACGCCGCCGCGCACCAGCATGTGGTTGCGCAGGATGCCCTCGAAGGAAGCGCCCAGGCGCTCGATGGCCGCCCTGGAGCGCGCGTTGCGGCTGTCCGTCTTGAGCTGCACGCGCATCACGCCCAGCGACTCGAAGGCGTGCGTGAGGAGCAGGGACTTGCACTCGGTGTTCACCCGCGAGCGCCACGCCCGCCGCGCCAGCCACGTGGAGCCGATTTCGAGCGTGCGGTACTCGCGGGAGATGTCCAGGTAGCGCGTGGAGCCCACCACGGTGCCGCCCGCCAGCTCGCGGATGGCGAAGGGCCGCTCGGTGCCCGCGGCGGCCGCCTTCAGCGCGCTGGCGACGTAGTCCGCGACGTCCGCTTCCGTGCGCAGCACGCGTGAGAAGTGGGCGAAGACCTCCGGCTCGCAGACCGCCGCGAGCGCGGGCACGTGCGCGAGCGTCAGCGGCTCCAGCCGCACCGCCCTCCCCTCCAGGGTGACGGGCGGGACGACGAGCGGCACGGGGTCACGGCGGGGAACGCCGACATCGGCGGGGAGCACGGGGTCCATGGACCGCTTCATGCCCCAAACCGGCCCTGGCGTGCAGGGCCGGTGATGGCGGACGGCTTTAGAAGTACTTCTTGCGCTTGCTGCTGGGGAGGATGCCCAGCACCTCGCGGTACTTGGCCACCGTGCGGCGGGCGATTTCCGTGCCCTGCGAGCGCAGCAGCTCCACGATCTTCTGGTCCGAGTACGGGTTGCGCGAGTCTTCCTGCGACACCAGCTGCTTGATGTGGTGCTTCACGGCCTCGCTGGCCGTGTCCTCGCCGGACACGCGCGCGATGGACGAGTTGAAGAAGTACTTCAGCTCGAAGATGCCCTGCGGCGTGTGCACGTACTTGCTGGTGGTGACGCGGCTGACGGTGGACTCGTGCATGCCGATGTCCTCCGCCACGTCGCGCAGGATGAGCGGCTTCAGGTGCGCGATGCCCTTGTCCAGGAAGTCCCGCTGGAACTTCACGATGCTCTCGGTGACCTTGTAGATGGTCCGCTGCCGCTGGTGGATGGAGCGGATGAGCCACATCGCGCTGCGCAGCTTGTCCTGGATGAACTCCTTCGTCTGCCCGGGGCTCACCGCGCCCGTCTTGAGCGCGTTCCGGTACATGCCGGAGATGCGCAGCTTGGACAGGCCGTCGTCGTTGAGGACCACCGTGTAGTCGTCGTCCCCCAGCTTGTAGACGAAGACGTCCGGGGTGATGTACTGCGCGTCATCCCCGCTGAAGTTGCGGCCCGGCCGCGGGTCCAGCTTCGGGAGCAGCTTCGCCGCCGCGACCACCTCTTCCAGGGTGACCTTGAGGTCCTTGGCGATGGCCGGCAGGTTCTTGGACTCCAGATATTTCATGTGGCGCTTGATGATGAGGCCCAGCAGCGCCGCGTTCGGGTCCTTCATCGCCTGCAACTGGATGAGCAGGCACTCCTGCAGGTCGCGCGCGCCGCAGCCCCGGGGCTCCAGGTTCTGGATGCGGCGCAGGGTGCGCTCGGCCACGTGCATGGGCACGTCCGCCTCGTTGGCCAGGCGGATGAGCGGGTCGCCCTCCACGTCCGGCAGCTTGAGGTAGCCGTCGTCGTCCAGGTTCCCCAGGATGAGCACGCCCACGCGGCGCTCGGCCTCGTTGAGCCGCAGCGTGCCCAGCTGCTCCTGGAGGTGGTCGACCAGGTCCTCCTTCTTCACCATGTTGGCTTCGAACGACGGCAGGTCGTCCGTGGCCACGTTGCCCTTGTTGGAGGCGGTGGTGGGCTCGTTGAACTGGTAGCTGTTGAGGTAGGACTCCCAGTCAATCTCCGGGGGGCCCTCGCCGTCCGCCTTGAACTCCTGGGCCGTCTCAGGCGTCGCCGACGGCAGGTCCACGTCGCGCGCGATTTCCGCGTTGTCCGCTTCGAGCGAGGCCTCGCCAGGCTCCTTCTCGCTCACCTCGCCGGGCATGCCCTCCTCGGGCTGCTCCAGCAGGGGGTTCTGCTCCATCTCCTCGCGGACCTGGTCCAGGAGCTCCATTCGCGAGAGCTGGAGGAGCTTGATGGCCTGCTGCAGCTGGGGCGTCATCACCAGCTGCTGCGCGAGCTTCAGGCTCTGTTTGAGTTCCATCGCCATGTGGGGGCGTCTCCGGAAGGCTTGCGTGCCACCTGATTGGAGGTTCCAATCAAGGACCGTGCCAACCTAACAAGGACCCCCGGCCACGTCCAGTGCCCCAGCGCATGGTTTCTGATTTGCATTGTCGAAAATCCGCTGGAAATCCGACAGGTTGTCGCAACCCCTGCTCGCCTGGCAGATGTTCAGACGTCGACGCAAAAGCGGGGCCAACTTCACCCGGAGCATCTGGAGACATACGGAGAGGGCGGCTTTTCACGGAGCCTGGAGACGGAACCGGTCTCCCAGGTAGACGGCCTTCGCGCGGGCCGAGCCGGCGATCTGCGCGGGGGTGCCCTCCTCCAGAATCTGCCCCTGTGCGATGATGTAGGCCCGGTCGCAGATGCCCAGGGTGTCCTGGACGTTGTGGTCGGTGATGAGGATGCCCAGGCCCCGCTCGCGCAGCAGGTGGATCTGCCGCTGGAGGTCGCCCACGTTGATGGGGTCCACGCCGGCGAAGGGCTCGTCGAAGAGGATGAAGCGGGGGGCGGGGATGAGGCTGCGGGCGATCTCGGCGCGCCGCCGCTCGCCGCCGGAGAGCGTCTCGCCCCAGGACTCGGCGACGTGGGAGAGGCCGAACTCCTCCAGGAGGGTGTCCGCGCGCTGCTTGCGGTCCTGGGCGGTGAGCCCCTTCTGGAGCTCCAGCACGGCCAGGAAGTTCTCGCGCACCGTGAGCTTGCGGAAGACGGAGGCCTCCTGCGGCAGGTAGCCCACGCCGCGGCGCGCGCGGCGGTGCATGGGCAGGTGGGTGAGGTCCTCGTCGCCCACGCGCACCCGGCCCGCGTCCGGCGTCACCAGGCCCACCACCATGTTGAAGCTCGTCGTCTTGCCGGCGCCGTTGGGGCCCAGGAGGCCCACGACCTCACCGGGGGCGACGTTGAAGGACACGTCGCGGACCACCTGCCGCTTGCGGAAGGACTTCTGG
>NZ_RAWC01000241.1:0-13833 GCF_003611685.1 Corallococcus sp. CA049B
GTGCCTAAGCATTCGCCGTGCCGCCGCTCCTCCGCGACGTATTCCCCTGAGATATCGGCAACTTGCGACATCCCACCCCGCAGGACGCCCCCGGCTGTGGGCTCGGAGCCGGAAAAAACTCCTGACCCTTCGGGGCCCCGGCCTAACGTGTGACAGCCTTGTTGACGGGATGATGGAGGAACCCGTGCGCCTTCCGGTCGCCGCCGCACTGCTCAGCCTGGTCGCCTGCTCCGAGTCGACCGAAGGCACCACCCCGAAGCTCGAGGGCCTCATCAACCCGCGGCAGCGGCTCATCACCCCCGCGCGCGTCTGCAACGCCGGTGGCGGCACGACGGGATGGCGCCTGGAGCTCATCGGCAGCCGCTTCACCCCCGTGCCCCGCGACGCGCTCACCGACACGCCATCCGTGGAGCTGCCCCAGGTCTCACTGAGCGGCCCGGCCGACTACACGCTCCCCGCGGACCACCTCTTCTTCGCGCGCACCGAGCTCATGCGGATGGACCTGCCCACCCGCGACAGCACGCCGTCGAACACACTCCCGCCAGGTGCCTACAGCGTCTCCGTGACGAATCCCCTCGGCGGCACCTCCGAGCTCGAGGACGCCCTGCGCGTCGTGCCGCCGCCTGAAATCACGAGCCTCACCGTGCCCGGGGGCTTCCGTTACAACGCCGCCAGCCCCCTCGTCATCGAAGGCAGAGGCTTCCGCTCGGACGCGCTGCCGCTCATCGTCCTTCAGCGCCAGGGCGAAGAGGACCAGCCCCTCTTCACCCTCACCGTCGTCTCCGACACGCGCATCGAAACCGAAGTGCCTCCCGCGACGCCGGAAGGCACCTACGCGCTCACGATCACCAACCCCGAGGGCTGCTCCGTCACGCTCCCCCTGGCGCTCACCGTCACCTATCCGCGGCTGGGAAACCTCTCCGTGTCGCCCGCGAGCGGCCCCGCCAACAACGACACGGTCATCACGCTCACCAACACCGCGTCCGGCACGGCGGAGCCCTTCACGCCCGGCACCCACGACGTGTACCTCGTCGCGCCCGTGAAGACGGATCCCGGCCAGACGGTGAACATCCCGCTGTACGACGTGGACTTCGTCTCCCCGTCGCAGCTCCGCGCCACCGTGCCCAACTGCTCGGGCTTCGACTCGCGGCCCGTCACGGATCCGGCGTGTCCCGGCGGCATCGTGCCCGGCACCTACGGGTTCATCGTCGCGGACCCCAGCGGCGCCTACGGAACCCTCCCCGCGTCCTCCGGCTTCACCGTCACCCCATGAACGCCCTCGCCCTGCTCGCGGCCGCGGCGCTGGCCGCCGCCCCCTCCTCCAAGAAGGACAACGGAGGCCCCCTCTTCATCGCGCCCAAGGTGGGCTTCATCAAGCCCGTCACGTCGCTCGGCGGCGACCTCTTCCTGGGCGGCGAGGTGGGCTACCTCACGCCCCTGCTCCAGCGGCGCCTCGCGCTGGTGCTGGAGGTGAACTACTACCGGCCCTCCACGTCGGGGACGCTGCGCGGACCCCAGCTGGACAACCTGGGCCAGCCCATCGAGTCGCCGTACACGCTCGCCGAGCGCGAGGTGGCCATCCAGCTGTCCGCCGTGTTCCGCTTCCCCCACGCGTTCGGGCCGCTCACGCCCTACGTGGGCGCGGGCCCCGGCCTGTACCTGCACCGCGCGACGGTGGAGTCGTTCGACAGCACCGCGTCGGAGAGCGGCGGCGGGCTGGGCTTCCAGGCGCTCGCGGGCGTGGAGCTGCCGCTGGGTCCGGGCGGTGCCTTCCTGGAGGCGAAGTATCACTTCGCTCCGGTGGACTTCCTCACCACCGGCGACGTGAACGCGGGCGCGGTGCTCGCGGCCCTGGGCTACCGGCTGCGCCTTTAGTCGCGCGGTGGCTCAGGCCCGCCCCACCGGCGGGCGCAACATCCGCAGCAGGTGCTGGGCCAGCAGGTCGCGCGTGGCCTGGATCACCGAGCCCATCAGGTGGTGCAGCGCCTCCGCGGTGTCGCCGTGGGCTTCGCGCACGCGCTCGGAGCGGCCGTCGAAGATGCGCAGCCGGCCGGGCACCAGCGAGATGACGGGCAGCGACGGGTGCCGCTTGCGCAGGAGCCCCAGGAACAGCGGGTGATCCTCGTCCGGACGGCGCAGGTCCACCACCACCAGCGCGGGCTTGTTCTCCTTGATGGAAGCGAAGGCGTCATCGGGCTCGCCCGTGGCGGACACCTCCACGTCCGGCTCCGCGTCCAGGAAGCGGCTGAGCAGCGCACGGGACGCCGCATGCGGGCTGACGACCAGGACCCGCATCAGCGCGCCAACGCCAGGAAGGACGCGGGACTCCAACCTGCGAACGGTGCAGGGCGAACAGCGGCGGGGCGGGTCCAGGGCATGAGTGGAGCAGGTAACGCCCGGCCACCCCTCAAAGCAATCCGCCCTGCGTCCAGAAGGTACGCTGTGCCGCCAGGCAGCCAATCGTCCGCGCCCGTGGCTTCTTCCGGCCGCGCGGGCCAGAGTGGCGGCGCGCCTCCCAACCCGCTACTTCCCATCCCGCGCGAGTCTCCCCCCACGTCGGTTCCCCCAGCGTCCCGAGCGTCCGCCATCGAGCCCCTGCCCTCCCCCCTCACCGAGCTGCACTACGACAGCGGCACGCTGGTGGCCCCGACGCTGCCCGACGACGCGCGGCTGCACGCGCTCTTCCAGAAGGACGGGCGCACGGGCGTCTTCCGAGCGCCCGCGCTGCACTACCGCGACGTCGTCCTGCGCCTGCGCGAATGCGGGCTGCCCTACGAGGACCGCGCGAAGCGCTTCGAGCCGGCGGAGCTGCCCCTGGCCGTACCCATCGAACCGTTTCCGCATCAGCGCGCGGCGCTGGACGCCTGGACGCGCGCGGGAGGCCGGGGGCTGGTGGAGCTGCCCACCGGCGCGGGCAAGACGCTGCTGGCGGTGCTGGCCATCGCGTGGGTGAAGCGGCCCACGCTGGTGGTGGTGCCCACGTTGGATTTGATGGCGCAGTGGCAGGGCGTGCTGGCGAAGCACTTCGCCACCCCGGTGGGCATGGTGGGCGGCGGCGTCAACGACCGTCAGACGCTCACGGTGACGACGTACGACTCCGCGGCGATGCAGATGGAGTTCACGGGCAACCGCTTCGGCCTGCTCATCTGCGACGAGTGCCACCACCTGCCCGCGCCCAGCTACCGCTTCATCGCGGAGGGGACGCTCGCGCCCTACCGGCTGGGCCTCACCGCGACGCTGGAGCGCGCGGACGGCGGCGAGCGCGTGTGCGAGGAGCTCCTGGGCCCGCTGGTGCACCGCACCGGCATCGACGAGCTCCAGGGCCAGTACCTCGCCCCCTACGAGGTCCGCCGCATCGAGGTGCCGCTCACGCCCGACGAGAAGGCGCGCTACGACGAGGCGCGCGGCCGGTACATCACGTTCGTGCGCAAGCTGGGCGTGCCGCTCGCGTCGCCAGAGGGCTGGGCGCGCTTCCTGGCGCAGAGCCAGCGCAGCGACGAAGGACGCGCGGCGTACCGGGGCTACCGGGAGCAGCGCCGCATCGCGCTCACCTCCAGCGGCAAGCTGGACGCGCTCTGGAAGATCCTCCTGGAGCACCGCGAGGACCGCGTCATCGTCTTCACGGACGACAACGAGACGGTCTACACGCTGGCGCGCAAGCTGCTCCTGCCCGCGCTCACGCACCACACGCCGCTGCCGGAGCGCAAGGCGCTGCTCGCCGCGTTCGCCAGCGCGGAGCTGCCGGTGCTGCTCACCTCGCGGGTGCTCAACGAAGGCGTGGACGTGCCGGACGCGCGCGTGGGCGTGGTGCTCAGCGGCAGCGGCAGCGTGCGCGAACACGTCCAGCGCCTGGGCCGCATCCTGCGAAAGCGCCCCGGCAAGCGCGCCCTCTTGTACGAGGTGTGCTCCGCGCAGACGGCGGAGAGCGGCATCAGTGAAAGACGCAGGCAGCACCGCGCCTACCAGGAGCCGGAGGGCCCTCCCGATGCTGACGCGTGACCTGCTCGCCTCGCGCGTGCGCGAAGGCATCCTGCGGCCGTCGTTCGTGAAGACGCACGACCCGTCCCTCCAGGCGCTCGCGAAGGAACTGCTCGCGGACGCGGAGGCCTTCCGGGGCCAGAGCCGCGACGACGTGGAGGAGGCCTTCAGCCTCAAGGCCGGCGCGTTCAGCCGCCCCAAGGTCGCGCGCGGGCTGGTGAAGCTGCTGCTCGACCGGCTCCTCTTCGACGAGGCCGGCGAAGGCGCCACGGAGGCGCGCTGGCGCACGCTGCTCGTGGGCGCGAAGGTGCTGCGGACCCTTTCGCCGGACACCACGCTGGAGGCCTACGAAGCGCGCCTCACCGAGGCCCTGGACGCGCCGCTTCCAGACACGCGTGAGGCGCTCTACTCGGACCTGCCCGGCAACCGGAAGCTGCTCGGGTGGGACGGCGAAGCGCTCACGCCGCAGGGGCTCCTGGACCGCTACAACCTGGCGCTCGCGCAGGGGCCGCTGCTCAACGCCCGGCGCCTGACCCTGCGCGCGCGGTCGCCGGAGCTCTTGCGCGTGCGCAAGCTGCTGCGCTGGTTGAAGTTCTGCCGGCTGGTGGCGGAGGTGCGGCGCGACGGCGAGGACTGGTCCCTGGAGGTGGAGGGCCCCGGCACCATGCTGGCCCTGCAGAAGAAGTACGGCCTGCAGCTCGCGAGCTTCCTCTCCGTGGTCCCCATCCTGGAGCGCTGGGAGCTGTCCGCGGTGCTGGAGGACGCGCGCAAGCGCTCCACGCTCCAGCTCTCCCACGAGGATCCGCTGGTGTCCCCGCTGCCCGCGGCGCTGGGGCACGTGCCGCCGGAGGTGGCCGCGCTGGCGGAAGGCTTCGAGGACGCGGCCTGGGAGCTGGACCTCACGCCCCTGCCCCGCCACACCGGCGCCGCCGGCCTGTGCGTGCCCGACCTCACCTTCCGCCACCGGAAGACGGGCCAGGAGGTCGCGCTGGAGCTGTTCCACCCGTGGCACGCGGCGCCGCTGTCACGCCGGCTGGCGGAGCTGCGCGCGCGTCCGGACGCCGGGCTGCTCCTGGGCGTGGACCGCGCGCTGGCGAAGGAGGCGGCGGAGCGGCAGGTGCTGGAGGATCACCCGCAGGTGGTGCTCTTCAACGGCTTTCCCTCCGTCCGGAAACTGAGGGAGCGGCTGGCCCGATGGGACGGCGCGGCGAAGGCCGGATGAGCACCGGAGCGCCCTCAGCTCCGGGGTTTGAACTGTGAGGCCAGCACGCTGAGGATGCGCACGGAGCCCCGGTCCAGCTGCTTCGCGCGGCGCAGGAGACGGCGCAGCTCCGCGGACTCGCCATAGTCGGACGGAGGCTCCGCGGCCCACTTCACGTCCTGCGACGGCTTGAGCCCCAGCGCCTCGTCCGCGGAGATGGACAGCACCACGCACAACCGGCGGAAGGTCTGGATGCTGGGCAGCATGTGGCCGCGCTCCAGGCGCCCGTAGACCTCACTGGCGATGCCGATGCGCTCCGCCACGTCCGCCTGGGTCAGGTTCAGGCGGGTGCGGGCGACGCGGGCCGCGCCTCCGAGCCGGGATGCGAGGGTCTTTTCCATGGGGTCGTTAACCTACCGGGTTCGCCCATGTCGATATGACTTGAGAGGTTGGCTTCCAAGAACTTCCGGGGTAGGCTTTTCGCGACACAACCTCTTGCGTCTAGCCCGTCCGCACCACCCATGGCCTTCATGCGAGAGCCCTCCAGCCCCCCGCCCAGCTTTCTCTTCGTGGACGCGGATCCGCGTGCGCTGGCCGCGCTGCGGCGGCTCTCCCGGCACCTGCCCGGAGACAAGCGCTTCGCCCTGGGCGTGCGCGAAGCGGAGCGGCTGATGGGGGAAGCGGCGCCGTCCGTGGTGGTGTGCGGCTACGGCCTCCCGGATGGTGACGGGCTGTGCCTGCTCAACTGCGTGCGCGCCCGGCATCCTCGCGCCGCGTGCGCGCTGCACACCACGCATCCCCCGTCGCGCGGGCTGCGGGAAGAGGGCATCACCTGGATGGACCGCGCCGCGCCGCCGCAGCAGGTGCTGGCGCTCCTGGCGTCGTTGAGCTGACGGCGAGCTGACGGCCAGGCGTCCCCATGGCGCGCGCGGCGGGGAGCGTTAAGGTAGGGCCTTCACCACGCACGCCATGAAGCTCTACGCCATCAGCGACCTGCACCTGCGGCACAAGGAGAACCACGAGGCGCTGGCCGCGCTCGCGCCACGTCCGGACGACTGGCTCATCGTCGGCGGTGACGTGGGCGAAACGCTCGCGGACATGGAGCTGATGCTGCGCACGCTCACCGCGCGCTTCCGCCAGGTCGTCTGGGTGCCGGGCAACCACGAGCTGTGGACCATGCCCTCCGAACAGCCTCCGCTGAAGGGCGAGGCGCGCTACCTGCGCATGGTGGACCTGTGCCACCGCTACGGCGCGCTCACGCCGGAGGACCCGTATCCGCGCTGGCCCGGCGAGGGCCCGCCCCGCGTCATCGTCCCCATGTTCCTGGGCTACGACTACACCTTCCGCCCGGACACCGTGCCCGCGGACAAGGCGCTGGAGTGGGCCTGGGAGGACGACCTGATGTGCACGGACGAAGTGCTCCTGCATCCGGAGCCCTACCCCACCCGTCAGGCCTGGTGCCACGCGCGCGTGGAGCGCACCCGCGCGCGGCTGGAGCGGCTGCCGCCGGAGTGCTCCACCATCCTCATCAACCACTACCCGCTGCGCTACGAGCACGTGCGGCTGCCGCGCATCCCGCGCTTCTCCATCTGGTGCGGCACGCGCCTCACCGAGGACTGGCACACGCGCTACCGCGCGGAGGTGGTGGTGACGGGGCACCTGCACATGCCCGCCACGCTGTGGCGCGACGGCGTGCGCTTCGAGGAGGTCTCCCTGGGCTACCCCATGCAATGGCGCCACCGGGGCGGCCTGGAGCGCTGCCTGCGCGAGGTCCTCCCCGGTCCGCGGACGCCCTCCCCGGCGCCGTAGGGCACCGCTCGACGCGGGCGTGTAGTTTCGCGCCATGCCCGAGCCCTCCTCCGCCGGCCCCGTCGAACTCTCCGAGCGCGTGCACCTGCTGGACGCCCTGCGCGGCTTCGCGCTGCTGGGCGTCTTCGTCTCCAACAGCCTGAGCTGGTTCAGCGGCCGGCAGCTCCTGCCGCAGGAGCAGGCGCAGGCGCTGGCCGCGCCCATGCAGGAGATGGTGGTCCGCCAGCTCTATGCCTTCTTCGTGGACCAGAAGTTCGTCACCCTCTTCTCCCTCCTCTTCGGCCTGGGCTTCGCGCTGCAGATGACGCGCGCGGAAGGCCGGGGCACCTCCATCGTGCCGGTGTACCGGCGCCGGCTGCTCGTGCTGTTCGGCCTGGGCCTGGTGCACATGTTCGCCATCTGGGTGGGGGACATCCTCGGCACCTACGCGCTGGTGGGCTTCGTGCTGCTGTTGTTCCGCCAGCGCTCGGACAGGACGGTGCTCACCTGGGTGGCGGTGCTCTTCGTCGTCCTGCCGCTCACGCTGTCCATCGCGCAGCGCTTCGGCCCGGAGCTGCTGCACGGCAAGCAGGCCGCGGAAGCCGCCGCCAGGGCCACGCGCGAGGAAGATGCCGCGCACCGCACGGCGTTCCTCACCGGTCTGTCCAGCGAGTCCGTGCTGACGTCGCAGCAGGCCAACGCCGTCTTCGCCTGGCAGAGCCTGCCCAACCCGGGCCGCCCCATCTGGCTGTGCATCATCCTGGGCCGCTTCCTGCTGGGCCTGTGGGCCGGACGCCACCGGCTGCTGGAGGACGTGGAGCGCCACCGCGCGCTGCTCGTGCGGGTGATGGCCTGGGGGCTGGGCGTGGGCAGCGCCATCGCCACCCTGTCGCTGGTGCTCTATCTGAGGAACCGGGGCGCCCCCGGCGGCCCCGGCGGGCCGCTCAACCCACCGGTGTGGATGGTGGGCATGCGCACCCTGCGGGAGGTGGGCTACCTCTTCATGGGCTGCGGGTACGCGGCGGCCTTCGCGCTGCTCTTCCAGAAGGAGCGCTGGAGGAAGGTGCTGGGCGTGCTCACGCCCGTGGGCCGCATGGCGCTGACGCTCTACCTCATGCAGTCGGTGATCAGCATCGCGCTGTATGACGGCTGGGGCCTGGGGCTCGTCGGCCACACGCCGCCGTCGCGCACGGTGCTCCTGTGCCTGGGCGTCTTCGCGGCGCAGGTGGCCTTCAGCCACTGGTGGCTCGGGCGCTTCCGCTTCGGGCCGGTGGAGTGGCTGTGGCGCTCGCTCACCTACGGCCGCGCCCAGCCCATGCGCCTGGCCCCTGCCGGCGAGGCGCGCGCGGCGCACTGAATTGACGCTGCCGAGGGCCCCAGCGTGTAGTGCCCGGCATGTCCGAGTCCCCCTCCGCCGGTCCCATTGAAAGCGCGCAGCGCGTCCACGCCCTGGACGCCCTGCGCGGCTTCGCGCTCCTGGGCGTCTTCATCTCCAACGGCCTGAACTGGTTCAACGGCCGGCTGTTCCTGCCGAAAGAGGAGGCCCTGGCGCTGGCCGCGTCGCCGCTGGAGATCACGGTCAATTCGCTCTTCGCGCTGCTCATCGAGCAGAAGTTCGTCACCCTCTTCACCTTCCTCTTCGGCCTGGGCTTCGCGCTGCAGATGACGCGCGCGGAAGGCCGGGGCACCTCCATCGTGCCGGTGTACCGGCGCAGGCTGCTCGTGCTGCTGGGCATCGGGCTGGTGCACATGTTCGCCATCTGGGTGGGCGACATCCTCACCACCTACGCGCTGGTGGGCTTCCTGCTGCTGTCGTTCCGCAAGTGCTCCGAGAAGACGGTGCTCGTCTGGGCGGCGCTGTTCCTGTTCGGGGTGCCCATCGTCTTCTCCATCGGGCAGCGGGTGCTCCCGGTGATGCTGGACGGCGCGGCGGCGACGGAGCGCGCCCAGAAGGCCACGCGCGAGGAGGAGGCGGCGCGCCGCGCGGCGTTCCTCGCCGGCCTGTCCAGCGACTCGGTGGTGACGACCCAGCAGGCCAACGCGGCCTACGGCTGGGCCAGCATCCCCAACCCCAACCGCCCGGTGCTGCTGTCCATCATCCTGGGCCGCTTCCTGCTGGGCCTGTGGGCCGGGCGCCGGGGGCTCCTACAGGACGTGGAGCGCCACCGTCCGCTCTTGCGGAAGCTGGCCGCCTGGGGGCTGGGGGTGGGCGGCGTCATCGGGCTTGGCGTCCTGGCGCTCAACCTCGCGTACCGGGGCGTGGCGAGCCTGCCGGGGTGGCTGGTGTGGATGCGCATCCCGAAGGACGTGGGCATCCTCTTCCTGGGCGTGGGCTACGCGGCGGCCTTCGTGCTGCTCTTCCAGAAGGCGGGCTGGCGCAAGGTGCTGGGCGTGTTCACGCCCGCGGGCCGCATGGCCCTGACGCTCTACCTCATGCAGTCCGTGCTGAGCCTGTGCGTGTTCAACGGCTGGGGCCTGGGACTGGTGGGCCGCACGCCGCCGTCGCTCACGCTGCTCCTGTGCCTGGCCCTGTTCGCGGGACAGGTCGCCTTCAGCCACTGGTGGCTCGGGCGCTTCCGCTTCGGCCCGGTGGAGTGGCTGTGGCGCTCGCTCACCTACGGCCGCGCCCAGCCCATGCGCCTGGCCTCCACCGCGGCTCCCGCGGCGAGCTGAAGCGGGACAAAAAAGAACCCCGGGTCCCGCGAGGAGGCGGGAGCCCGGGGTCTCAGGAGCGGAGCGCGGCACCTTCGCCGCGCCCCACGCCTTCAGGCACTACTTGACCTTGTAGGAGGCCGCGAACACGGTGTTGATGTAGCCGTCGACCTCGGTGTCGACCAGGCTCGGCACACCGACGACCGTGATGTAGTACTTGCCCGCCGGGATGTTGCGCAGGATGACGCTCTCCGTCGCGCTCTCCTTCACGCCACGGCCCAGGTAGGACGTGAACGTCGGAGCGGCGGCGGCCTGCACGTAGACGTCGGCGTTGCCCTCGCCCTCGCCCAGCGCGATGGACAGCGTGTTGATGCCGGAGTCCTTCTTGAACTCAGGCATGTCGATGATGAAGGTGCGGCTGGAGCCCGGCACGCCGGAGAGGCCCTCGATGCGGGTCTCGTTGCCGATGTCCTCGAAGCCACCCTTCCACGTCACGGACAGGCTGGTGCCCGTGTAGGACGTGAAGCCCTTGATCATCACGTACCAGATGCCCTTGGCGCCGGAGGTGGCGAAGGTGCAGGTCTCCGCGTTGCCGGACTTGTACGGACGGCAGTCGTACAGGGAGTCCGTCGGGGCGTTGTTCTTGCGGACGTAGAGGTCCGCGTCACCCGTGCCACCGGACATGGTGAAGGTCACGTCCGTGGCGCCCTCGGGGATGGTCACCGAGTAGTACACCTTGCTGCCGGAGGTGCCGTTGATGCCCGTGACGGGCACGCCCTTCTCGATCGGCGTGGTCACCGGAGGAGGCACGGGCACGCCCACGCCCACGGCCTTCCAGGCGTTGGCGACCTCGGCGATCTCCGCCGCGGTGAAGCCCAGCTGCGTCGCGGCCTGCTCCGACGCGGTCTTCGCCGCCTCGAAGTTGGAGGACGCGGTCAGCAGGTCGGCGTTGATCTTGTAGAAGACCTTGGCGGCCTTCTCGAAGCCGATGCCGTTGACGACCTGGGTCGTCTTGGCGCGCGGGTGCGTGCCACCCTCGGACATCAGGTAGAACGCCAGGTTGGAGATACCCGAGCTGTAGTGCACGTCCACGCCCGAGCCGTAGTCCGGGTAGTAGTCGAGCGAGTCCCCGTCCTGCGTGGGGTTCTTCATGTAGCGCAGGCCGTCACCCGGGATGCTCGGGGTCCAGACGTCGTCGCCGACGATCCAGGTGCCCTCGTCGATGACCTTGCCCTTGCCGTACCACTCGCAGACCGCGCCGAAGATGTCGGAGATGGACTCGTTGAGGCCACCGGACTCACCGGAGTAGGTGAGGTTGGACTCGTACTCCGTCACCGCGTGCGTCAGCTCGTGCGCCGTCACGTCCAGCGAGTTCGCCAGGTTGGAGGCGTTCACGCCGTCGCCATCGCCGTACACCATCTGGGAGCCGTCCCAGTAGGCGTTGACGTAGTTGTTGCTGTAGTGCACGTAGCTCTTCAGCAGGTGGCCGGCGTTGTCGTACGAGTCACGACCGAACAGGTTGCTGTAGCAGTCGTAGACGGTGCCGAGGTGGTCGTAGTTGTTGTTGATGACCTGGTCGGCGACGGGGGCCTCACCCTCGAAGCGGCCCTTGACGGCCGTGGAGGGCGTGGTGCGGTGCTGCAGATCCCACACTTCGCGCTTCTTCGCGGAGTGGATGTGCGGAACGCGCTCGAAGACGTCGCCCGTCTTGGCGTTCACGTACACGGAGTCATCCACCGGGGTGGTGTCCTTCAGCTCGCCCTGGACGCGAACCTCGTACGCCAGGATGAGCTCGTTGCCCGAGCGGCGGTAGACCAGCTGGGGCTCCGCGTTGGAGGACGCGCGCTCCGGGGAGCCGCGGTCACCGATGGCCGCCGCGATCGCCGCGTCGGACGCGATGGAGGCCTTCAGCTCGCCCTTCAGGTCGCCACGGGCGTTCGTGTTCACCGCGAACACGGAGCCGTTGCGCGCGTGCAGGCGCAGCTCGGCGTCCTGAACCAGGATGCCGTTCTGGGTCACGCCGTAACGGAAGTGGGTGTCGCCGTCGAAGCCGACGTAGGCGCGCTTCAGGAACAGGTCGTTCGCGTTCAGGCGGAACAGCGGCGCCACGTTCGCGAGCACCGGCGCCAGCTGCTGCTGGGCCGCGATGCCCTGGATGGCGGAGGGAGCAGGAACGGAACCGAAGGAACCGGTGAGGAAGGTGGGGACCGCGTCGGAGTCCGCCGCGATGACCTTCTGGCCCGCCGACAGGTTGGCGGAAGCCTTCTGGAGGTTGGCGTCCTCCGTGTTCGCAGCAGGAGCGCCGTCGGTGCAAGCGCCAACCATCAGGGACAGGGCTGCGGCACCCAGGGCGCCGCGTACTCGCTTCTCGTACATGTAATCCTCCTAAGGGGAAAGATTAGAAAGCACTGTGACACAAGAGAGGCGCGTATTTCAAGTACAGGCGAGATTTCTACTTTTACATCATTTCTCAGACTTCGAGATATCTCGCAACTGCTTGAAATGACGGAGGGACTCACGCAGCCCGCGGGGAACGGGGTTGGTGCTTCAATCCGGAAAGGCGGCTACTTCATGGTTGAAGCACCTGTCCGCGGATGCGTGCAATGAGTGAACGGCGGGTAGAAATTGCCGTCTCATTTATTCCCGACCCGGGTGGGTCCCGTGTCACCGCTGACATCCACGGGGGCCCTGGGGACGGGGCAGGCGGGCTAGCGTCCCGGGCCCAGGAGGCGACACATGCGCGCGTTGCAGCTTCAGCGGCTGGCGGGGCCGGAGGGCCTGGCGATGGTGGAGGTCCCGGAGCCGGAGGCCGGAGACGGGGTCCTCATTGATGTGGTGGCGGCCGGGGTGAGCTTCCCGGATCTGCTGCTCACCCGCGGCCAGTACCAGATGAAGCCGGAGGTGCCCTTCGTGCCGGGCGTGGAGGTGGCGGGCGTGGTGCGCGCCGCGCCGGCGGGGGCTCGGGTGAAGCCGGGCGACCGGGTGATGGGCTTCTCCTTCACCCTGGGCGGCTTCGCGGAGGCCTGCGTGGCGGCTCCGGAGCTGACCTTCCCCATCCCGGAGGCGTGGAGCTTCGAGCAGGCGGCGGGCGTGGTGATGAACTACCACACGGCGCACTTCGCGCTGCACCGGCGCGGGCAGCTGCGCCAGGGCGAGACGGTGCTGGTGCACGGCGCGGCGGGCGGCGTGGGCACCGCGGCCGTACAGGTGGCGAAGGGCGCCGGGGCGCGCGTGCTGGCGGTGGTGAGCGACGAGCGAAAGAAGGAGGTGGCGAAGCGCGCGGGCGCGGACGCAGTCCTCCTATCGAAGGAGTTCCAGACCGGCGTGCGCGAGGCCACGGACGGACGGGGCGTGGACGTGGTGCTGGACCCCGTGGGCGGCGACGTCTTCGAGAAGAGCCTCAAGGTGCTGGCGCCGGAGGGGCGGCTGCTGGTGGTGGGCTTCGCCAGCGGCCAGATTCCCTCCGTCACGGTGAACCGGCTGCTCCTGCGCAACGTCACCGTGGTGGGCGTGGCGTGGGGCGCCTTCCTGATGCAGTCGCCGGAGCTGCCGGGCAAGATCGCCAGGGACCTGGAGGCGCTCGCGGCCAAGGGCATCGTCAATCCGGTGGTGGGCCGCGTCTTCCCCTTCGAGGACGGCGCGCAGGCGTTGCGCGAGCTGGAGTCGCGCCAGGCCGTGGGCAAGGTCGTCCTGAAGGTGAAGGCCGGCTGACGTCACTCCTCGGGCAGCGGCAGGGGCGTGGGAGTCCCTGCCTCGCGCTCCAGGACGTCCGCGGCGCGGGCGTCCCGGGGCAGGCCGAAGCGGGCGCGCGAGCACATGAGGAGCTGGCCCGCGAAGACGCTGTCCGCCAGCGCGTCCGCGTAGAGGCCGTGGGCCTCGCACAGGCGGGCCCGCTCATCCACCAGCCGGGCGAGGATGCGCGCCTGCTCCGGGTGGGCGAAGAGCCCGACGACGGAGCGCGCGTCGAAGCGGGTGAGCGTGTCGTACTCCATGCCCAGCGTCGTGACGCACACCTCGCGGATCCGCTCCAGGCACGCGTCCCAGGAGTCGCGCGACCGGGCGATGTCCGGCACCGAGCGGCCAAGCTCGCGGACGGCGTTGAGCAGGAAGGCGTGTCGTAGCGAAGGCATCCGGTCCTCCACTACAGCCCAGCCCTCTTGAATCATCCAGCGCGTCAGGGGGTGCGGCCCCACCCCGATGGATCAGGCCCCACC
>NZ_RAWC01000242.1:0-13760 GCF_003611685.1 Corallococcus sp. CA049B
CTGCGGGTGGGGGTCCGCGCCGCCGGGCTGACGAAGTCCGGCTGGGATGACGAGCTGCTCGCCGCCGGGAAGGGGAGCATCCGCTTCGTGCTGGCGGGCGTGCTGGTGGCGGCGGGGGCGCGGTTCCTCAAGCTGCCCCCGCCGGCGCAGGAGACGGTGGACCTGGCGGCGCGCTCGGTGGTCATCGTGGCGGTGGCGCTGTTCGTGCTGCGCTTCCTCACCCGGGCCGCGCGCTTCCTGGAGGCCAAGGTCGCGCAGTCGCCGGAGGGCACGGACGTGGCGCGGGTGCGCGGCCTGCGCACGCAGCTGGCCATCCTGCGGCGCGTGGTGGAGGTGGCGGTGGTGCTGGTGGCCGCGTCGCTCCTGCTCCTCCAGTTCGAGGCGGTGCGCAACGTGGGCGTGTCGCTGCTGGCGTCCGCGGGCATCGCGGGCCTGGCCATTGGCCTCGCCGCGCAGAAGTCGCTGTCCACGCTGTTCGCGGGCATCCAGCTGTCCATCACGCAGCCCATGCGCATTGGCGACACGGTCATCATCGAGAACGAGTGGGGGTGGATCGAGGAGATCACCCTCACCTACGTCGTCGTGAAGGTGTGGGACCTGCGCCGGCTGGTCATCCCCATCACGCAGTTCCTGGAGAAGCCGTTCCAGAACTGGAGCAAGGTGTCGCCGGACATCCTGGGCACGGCGGAGTTCTACGTGGACTTCCGCACGGACGTGGCCGCGGTGCGCGCGGAGCTCAAGCGCATCCTGGAGCACGAGTCGCAGGGGCTGTGGGACGGCAAGGCCCAGGGGCTCCAGGTGACGGACCTGAGCGAGCGGACCATGAAGTTGCGCGCGCTGGTGAGCTGCTCGGACTCGGGCAAGGCGTGGGACCTGCGCTGCCTGGTGCGCGAGAAGCTGGTGGCCTACCTCCAGGCCCAGCCGCACGGACTGCCGCTCGTGCGCGCGGAGGCCACGCCCCTGTCCCTCCCGGAGGAGAAGGCCGTGGGACCGGCGCTGCTCGCCGCTCGCGCGGGCAACAGCTGAAGCTTCAGTGCCAGGTGCCCACGGAGAGCCGGCGCTCCTCCGCGATGGGCTGGAGCCGCTCGCGCAGCTGTTCGCGCACCTGGTGGAGCCACCAGCCCACCGTGCCCGTGGAGCGGCCCACCTGGGCGCCGATGCTCACGTAGGAGCGCCCCTGCGCGCGCAGGTGGAACACCTCCCGCTGCTGCGGCGGGAGGCGCTCCACCGCTTCGCGCAGGTCCTTCTCCTGGATGAAGGTCCAGAGCTCGCCGCCCTCGGACTCCTCGGGGTCATCCGCCAGCACCGTCACCCAGCCCGCGTTCACCGCCTTGCGCTGCTCCGCGCGGTGGTGGCGCAGCAGGCTGATGGCCCGCGTGTTGATGACCCGCCCCGTCCACGCCCGGAAGGCCTCCGGCCCCTGGAGGTGCAGCCGCTCCTTCCACGCCTCGTCCAGCGCGTGCTGCACCAGGTCCTCCGCGTCCGCCGTGTTCCCCAGGATGCGCTGGGCGTGCTTCAAGAGCCCTGAACGGAATTGAATGACCAGCGCCGCGAACGTCTGCATCTCATTGTCAGCCATGGAAGTGCCCCCCGAGCTCCGTTTCCGTGCAGGGCCATCATGACAAAGCCATTCAAGCCGGACAGAGCAAACTATCCATGAATTACCCAGAGTGTCTGGAAATCCTATCCCACCCGGCGATTTCCGCCTCCACCGTCGCGAATGCATCCAGTGTCTGTCTTTTGGATGTCCATCCAGGGCAGGTGCACATGGGTTTCCGACAGCAGCGCGCCGGGATGATCAGCCGTCGTCATCCCGCGCGGAGACTCACGACGACGGCCCTCCGGGGCGATTGACCCTGGGGCAAAACGCCCCGGTGTGGCGAGGCCCCCGGGCGGATGGGGCAGAACGCCCCGGCCCGATGCATGAAACACAGGTGAAAACACGGCAGGGTTCTTGCTGACACGCCCTCCATGCTCGAACCACGGCGCCCGGAGTCGGCCGTCCGCGACGTGCTTCCCTACCGGAAGCCGAAGCTTGGACGGGACTACTGGATCAAGGACAACGCGCTGCCCAACGCGATGGAGGTCTACGAGCGCAACCTGGCCCGTGAGGACTGGACGATGGGCGCCCCGTGGCGGCCCGAAATCTGGCCCGGCGTCCGCGCTCCCCAGGCGCTCACGCCCGCGGAGCTGGCCCCCATCGAGCAATGGATCTGCGCACAGGCCGGCGTGCGCGCCCTCAAGCAGGAGTCTCCCGCGCAGGGCTCGCTGTCCCACAACCATGTGCAGCTCGTGGGGGAGAAGGAGTCCACCGCGAAGCCGCACGTGGACTCGCTGGCGCTGTGCGACTTCGCGGGCGTCATCTACCTGCACCCGAAGCCGCCCGTGAAGCACGTGGGCACGTCCTTCTACCGGCTGCGCATGCCCGGCGGCGGCCTGGGCGGCAACACCTGCCCCCCCGGCTGCGTCAACCTCACCCAGGCCTTCGGCGTGACGAAGCTGCCCGCCAACGCGTGGGCGCAGGACCTGGAGGTGGAGAACGTCTTCAACCGCCTCATCGTCTACCGGGCCGACTTCGTGCACTCGGCGACCGCGTACTTCGGACAGGGCGACAAGCGCAGCAAGCGCGCCACCGCCCTGTTCTTCTGGAAGGCCGTGCGCTGAAGCCGGCTACGCGAGCATCCGCGCCAGCATGTCCGCGCTGCGCTCGCTGCTGAACTGCTCCTCCACCTTGCGGCGGCCGGCCTCGCCCAGCCGCACCGCTTCGGCGGGGTCCCGCGCCAGCTTCTCCAGCTTCTCCGCCAGCACGGCGGGCGCCTGCGGCGGCACCAGCACGCCGTCCACGCCGTCGTCCACCAGCTCCTTCACGCCGCCCGCGCCCGTCACCACCACCGGCGCGCGCATCGCCATGGCCTCCATGATGGCCACGCCCAGCGGCTCCTGGAGGCTCGCCAGCGCGAAGAGGTGCGAGCGCTGGATGCCGTCCTTCACCACGTCCTCGCTCACCGCGCCCAGGAGCGTCACCGCGTCCGAGAGGCCGTCCTGCGCGAGCTTCGCCTCCAGCACCTTGCGGTACGTGGTGCCGCCCGCCTCGTCCTCGCCCGCGATGGACAGCCGCGCGTCGATGCCCTTCTTGCGCAGCATCCCCACCGCGTCGATGAGGTCCGCGTGCCCCTTGCACGGGTTCAGCCGGCCACACGAGAACAGCCGCAGCGGGCCTTCGCCGGACCACGGCTCGTAGGGCACCGTGCGCTGGAAGCGCGACAGCTCCACGCCCATGGGCGCCAGCTCGATGCGGTCCGGCAGGCTCCCCGCCAGCTCCTGGCGCACTTCGGCCAGCAGCTTCTTCGTGATGACGAAGGCGAACTTCGCGTGCCGCCACTTCTCCCGCTGGTTCGGCCCGTAGTCGTCCAGCGGCCCGTGCAGCGTCATGCTGTACGTGAGCCCCGACAGCAGGTGCGCGAACATGGCCACGTGCGCCGCGTTGGCGCAGGAGTGCACGTGCACGTGCGTCCAGCCGCGCTCGCGCGCCAGCGACGCCAGCCGGCCGCCCATCACCGCGAACGCCACCAGCTGCGCGCGGCCCTTCGCGTCCAGGCCCTCCGCGCGGGCGATGGAGGCCAGCACCCGCGCCCAGCCCGTGGGCATGGCCCGGGCAATCTCCAGCGCGGCCATCGCCACGCCCAGGGGCGGCGGCGGCGCCAGGTACTCCGTGCGCGACATGGCCTCGCGTGCCCAGCTGTGGCTGATGATGCGCGCGGGCGGCGGACGGGTGGACACCAGCTCCGGCGACACGCCCTTCCCCGGCAGCGCCTGCAGCTCGCGCCAGAAGAAGATGTGGGTCTGTCCGGGGAACTCGGGAATCAGGTAGCCGATCTTCTGCACGCCTCTTCCATAACATGCCGCGTCCCCCACGCCCCCCGGGCTCCGGCGGCTGAGCCGCGGGCCTCCCCTCGCCGCGCTGGAGACTCGGGGGGTGTCAGCCGTGACAGCAGACCGGTGGCGCGCTCCTTCGCCTGCCCGCCCGCCCGGGTCGTTGGGTGATGACGCCTCATTGCGTTATACCGTGCGCGCTCCCATGTCCGCCGATTCGAGCCCCCCGACGCCCGCCGAGGAGACCCCGCCCGCCAGCGCCGTGCCCTCGCCGGAGCTGTCCCGGCTGTGGTTCGCGCTGGACCGCCGCGCCTGGAGCTACCTGGTCGTCGTCCCCGCCCATCCCGGTGCCCCCGCGCAGGACGCGGCCCAGGCCTTGATGGACGCCGGTGCGCCCTACCCGGAGCCGCCCCTGCGCCTGGTGGACGCCACCGGCATCGAGCCCGCCGGCGCACCGCGCATGGTCCAGGAGGTGCGCCGCCGCGTGGAGCAGGGCGAGCGCGTGGTCGTGGTCATCGACTCGCTCATCACCCACCCGGCGAGCCTCCCGCTGGCCCTGGCCGCGGACACCGCCCTGCTGGTCGTCACCCTGGGCGAGACGGACTTCGGCTCCGCGCAGAAGACCCTCGCCCTGGTGGGCGAGGACCGCTTCGCCGGCAGCGTCACCTTCCCGCGTCCCACGAAGAAGCAGAAGCGCGCCGACGCGGCCAAGAAGAAGAAGCCATGAGCCCTTCCGACTCCCCCGCTGCTCCGGCCCCCCGGCTCAGCGTCGTCATCGCCACGTACAACCGGCTGCCCCTCATCACCCGTCTGCTCCAGCAGCTGGCCGGACAGACGCTGCCGCCCGAGGACTTCGAGGTGGTGGTGGTGGACGACGGCTCCGCCTCCGACGTGAAGGGCCCGCTGTCCGCGCTCAAGCTGCCCTACACCCTGCGCGTGGAGGTGCAGCAGAACGCGGGCGCCGCCGCCGCGCGGCACCGGGGCGTGCTGGCCGCCCGGGGCGCCACGGTGCTCGTCACGGATGACGACATGCAGGTGGCCTCCGACTTCCTCGCGCGCCACCTGGCCCACCATCCGCCCGGCTCGCGCAACGTGGTGCTGGGCCGCATCCGGCCGGATCCCGAAATCGGGGAGATGCCCCTCTTCGAGCGCTGGTACGCGCACCTCAACAACCGCATGGCGGAGGAGCTCTCCGTCCCCGGCACGAAGGCGCACGGCAACCACCTCTACACGGGCAACGTGTCCTTCCCCCGCGCGGACTACGTGGGCGTGGGCGGCTTCGACAAGACGCTGGGCCAGTCGGAGGACGTGGAGCTGGGCGTGCGCCTGGAGAAGGCCGGCTGCGCGTTCCTCTTCGCGCCGGACGCGTACGTGCTGCACGGCAGCGACCACGTCAGCTTCGAGAAGTGGATCCGCCGCGCCCACCGCTACGGCATGTTCGACACCCACGTCTCCGTGAAGCACCCGGACGTGAAGGGCGTGAACCCCTGGCGCCTCTTCTTCGAGACGAACCTGCTCTCGCGCCCGCTGCTCGCCTCCGCGGTGGTGGCCCCCGAGGCGTCCCGCAAGCTGACGGAGGCCGTGGTGAAGGCCTCCACCGTGGCGGACAAGCTGGGGCTCACGGGCGCCGCGTTCGCGGGCACCTCCGTGGCGTACGGCATGGAGTACCTGCGCGGTGCCCGCACGGAGGCCGGCGGCTGGGTGGGCGTGGCCAAGGGCGTCGCGCGCTACCTGCAGGGCCGGGGAAATCCCCAAGGATGAAAGCCATGTTCGGAGCCCTCATCTCGGACGCGTTGGAGATGGCCAAGGCGGCCACCGGAGCGTCGGACGCGAAGTCCATCGCCAAGGTGGTGCTGACCAGCGACTCGTACCGCATCACCGCGCTCAACCGCGCGCGTGAGGCGGCGCTGGCCTTCCACATCCCGCTGGTGAACCACGTGCTGCGCGTGGCCCAGACAGCGGTGATGGGCATCGAAATCGGCAAGGACGTGACGCTGGGCAAGGGCGTGTACTTCGTGCACAGCCTGGGCGTCGTCATCGGCGGGGACGCGCGCATCGGCGACCGCGTGCGCTTCTACGGCAACAACACCGTGGGCACCGCCAAGGACAACGGCTACCCCACCATCGAGGACGACGTCTGGATTGGCGCGGGCGCCCGCATCCTGGGGCCCGTGCGCATTGGCGCGCGGTCGCGCATTGGCGCGAACGCCGTGGTGCTCCAGGACGTGCCGCCGGACAGCGTGGCGGTGGGCATCCCCGCGCGCATCTTCCCGCGCAAGGACCTGGACGAGGTCCCGCTGTAACCGTCGTGCCGTCGTTTGTTGATCCGCTGTTGCCGGGTTCGTTCCGGGGGATGCGTTGAGGAAGGTCATGGCAGAGACGAAGCACGGACGGTGGAAGCGGACCGTCATCCTCACCTGCGCGGTGCTGGGCGGCGGCGCGGGCGTGGCCATGGCGCAGCAGAACGCCGCGAAGGACGCGCCCCCTGCACAGCAGCCCGCCGCCACGGACGCGGTGGCCGTGTACGACGGGGGCATCCAGGCCGGATGGAAGGACATCGGCTGGGCGCCTCGCGAGCTGCCGAAGGGCGCTCCCGCGCGGCTGCGGATGTTCAACTACGGCGGGTGGATCCTCTACCGGCCCAAGCTCCAGGGCGCGTACGGCGCGCTGACGTTCCGCTTCACCGCCCCGGAGTCCTACGGCGAGTTCCTGGACGTGCGCCTGGACGCGCCCGGCGCCGCGACGTTCCCGCACGTGCGGATCAGCCCGGAGTTCATCGTCAAGAAGGACCGCGAGTGGGCGGAGGTCGTCGTGCCCATGGAGGTCCTCAACCCGCGCAGTGAGCCCTTCGACCGCCTGGTGCTGCGCGCGTCGAAGGAGGTGGGCCGGGATTGGGTGCTCTTCGACAAGGTGGCCCTGGTGCCGCTGTCGCCGGACGTGGCCGCCGCGCGCGCGGCCGGCGGTGGACGCATGGGCCGGGGCGACGGCCGCGAGTCGAAGATGATCATCGACTGCACCGCCCCGACCAAGCCCATCAGCCCGCTCATCTACGGCATCGCGCTGGACGGCAACAAGGAGACGACGGACACGCACCAGTGGAAGCTGGGCGCCACCATCCGCCGCTGGGGCGGCAACCCCACGTCCCGCTACAACTGGAAGCTGGGCCGCGCGTGGAACACCGGCAACGACTGGTACTTCCGCAACGTGGAGCTGGGCTTCGGCGCGGATGACTTCCTGGAGTCCAACCGGAAGAACAACGTCCAGTCCGCGCTCACGCTGCCGCTGATTGGCTGGGTGGCCAAGGACACGTCCTCCGTGGGCTTCCCGGTGTCCACCTTCGGCCCGCAGCAGGCCCAGGACGACACGGAGCCCGCGGGCGGCAACGGCGTGCGCCGCGACGGCACCCCCCTGGTCCCCGCCGCGCCGACGACGACCAGCGTGCAGGCCCCTCCGGAGTTCATCTCCGAGTGGGTGAAGTCGCTCAAGGCCGCGAAGCGCGGCGTGAACATGTACATCCTGGACAACGAGCCCGCCCTCTGGAGCTCCACGCACCGGGACGTGCACCCCGACCCGCTCACCTACGACGAGCTGCTCAAGCGCACCATCGAGTACGGCACCGCCGTGCGGAAGGCGGACCCTGAAGCGGTCATCGCCGGCCCCGCGGAGTGGGGCTGGACGAACTACTTCTGGTCCGCCGCGGACTTCGCCCCCGGCCGCCCGCCGTACACCGACCGCCGCGCGCACGGCGACGTGCCCCTGTTACCCTGGTACCTGCGCGAGCTGCGCGACCACGAGAAGAAGACCGGCGTGCGGCTCTTGGACGTGGTGGACGTGCACTTCTACCCGCAGAGCAACGTGGGCCTGGGCCTGGAGGGCGCCACCGACCCCGACACCAACGCGCGGCGGATCCGCTCCACCCGCGCGCTGTGGGATCCGACCTACAAGGACGAGTCCTGGATCGCCGAGCCCATCCAGCTGATCCCTCGCGTGAAGCAGTGGATCGCGGAGAACTACCCCGGCCGGGGCATGTCCATTGGCGAGTACAACTTCGGCGCCATGAAGCACATGAGCGGGGGACTCGCGCAGGCGGAGGCCCTGGGCCGCTTCGGGCAGCAGGGGCTCACGTCCGCGTTCTTCTGGCAGTACCCCGCGGAGAACAGCCCCACGTTCTGGGCGTTCCGCGCGTACCGCGACTTCGACGGGCGGGGCGGCCGCTTCCAGGACCACGGCCTGTCCACCACCGCGGCGGAGGGCACCAGCCTCTTCGCGTCCCGCGACGCGTCCGGCAAGAAGCTCACTGCCGTATTGCTCAACTTCGACCCCGAGCAGGCCGCCCAGGCGCAGCTGGAGTTCAAGGGCTGCGGCTCGCTCAACACCGTGCGCGTCATGGGGTACTCGGGCGCGCCGGGCGGTTTCACCGAACAGGCCACCGGCACCAAGGCCGAGCAGGCCCTTTCGCAGCGCCTTCCCCCCTACTCCATCACCGTGCTGGACCTCACGGTGAAGTGAAGACGACGCCTTGACCACCGCACACGCCCCCGCCACCTCTCCCCGCCCGCGCCTGAACATCGGCCAGCTCACCATCGACCAGCTCACCTTCCCGGAGGCCATCACGGCCATTGGCGAGCTGGTGGACGCGCACCAGGGCGGCTACGTCTTCACCGCCAACGTGGACCACGTCGTCCTGGCGGAGACGAACACGCGCTTCCGCGACGCGTACGCCAAGGCCACCATCTCCGTGGTGGACGGCATGCCCATCGTCTGGGCGTCGCGCATGCTGGACGTGTCCCTGCCGGAGCGCATCGCCGGCTCCGACCTCATCCTCCCGCTGGTGAAGCTGGGCGCCGAGCGCAAGTGGCGCATCTTCCTCTTGGGCGCGGGCCCCGGCGTCGCGGAGAAGGTGGGCAAGCAGTTCCAGGCGCAGTACCCCGGCATCGAGGTCGTGGGCTGGGACTCGCCCATGGTGAACCTGGACGCGGGCGACGCGCAGAACGACCCCATCGTCGCGCGCATCCGGGAGAAGGATCCGCACCTGCTCTTCGTCGCGCTGGGCAGCCCCAAGCAGGAGGTCTGGATTTCACAGGTGGCCCAGAAGCTGGGGCCCACGGTGGCCATCGGCATTGGCGCGGGGTTCGACTTCATCGCCGGCACCGCCAAGCGCGCCCCGGAGTGGATCGCCAAGGCCGGCTTCGAGTGGCTCTACCGCCTCACCCACGAGCCCAAGCGCCTGTGGCGCCGGTACATCCTCAATGACTCCCAGTTCGGCGTGATTCTCCTGCGCGAGCTGTGGAAGCGCACCCGGGGTTCACAGGAAAGCTGAGTCCCCAGGGACTCGCGCGACTGGCCGTAGGTCCTTGATTTCTAAGGCTCGGGCGCTTTTCCCCTCCCTGGACAGTTACAGCCAAACTTGAGTATTCTTGCCCCGCACGCCTTTCGCGGGGTGCACGGGCCACGGTGCCTGAGCCTCGCGTCCGGGTGTGCCCACCCGCAGGCCCCTGGACGTGCCCTCATGTCATCAGCCGTATCCCGTTCGTCGCCCCGTTGGGCGGCGCGACTCGTCGTATTCGCGGCGTTGTTGTTGTCCGCCTTCAGCGTGCCGGCCGCCGCCGCCACCAACACGGAGGCCACGCAGAAGGCCATCCAGTTCCTGAGCGCGGACGTGGCCAACTGGACCACGTCGCAGAACTGCATCGCGTGCCACCGCCAGGGCGCGGCGGTGTTCGGCCTGTCGAGCGCCAAGGCCAATGGCTACAACATGGCGCAGGCCACCTCCAACGGCCGCACCATCCAGGGCAACCTGGACCTGCTGGGCTCGCGCATCAAGACGGACCAGAAGCCCGCGGGCAACTGGCTGCACGAGGGCACGCTGTACCCCAACGAGAAGACGAGCTGGGCGTCGTTCGGCCTGGCGGGCTTCGACCAGTACGTGTCCACGCAGTACAGCAGCGCGCTGGTGATGGCGGCCAACTGGGCCGTGAGCGTGCAGCAGGCCAGCGGCCGGTGGCCGGAGGACCACATCAACTTCCCGGTGGACCACGGCAGCGTGCCGCTGACGGCGCGCTTCCTGGTGACGCTGTCGCAGGCGAAGCAGCGCGTGGACCCGGCGAAGGCGGCGCAGTACCAGGCGGCCATCGACAAGGCGGCCGCGTACCTGCGCGCGAACCTCAACAACAACGACACGTCCGGCGCGGGCGACGGCATGCCGTACACGTTCCAGAAGTCGTGGGCCATCGTGGGCCTGAAGGCCGCGGGCCCGGGCCTGAACGACGTGAACGCCAACGCCATCCAGACGCTGGCCAACCAGCTCATCGCGATGCCGGCGGTGAGCGGCAAGGGCTGGGGCAACCTGCCCTCGGACGCGTCCAACGACTTCGCCACGGGCATTGGCGTGTACGCGCTGTGCCTGGCGGGCAAGGAGCCGGCGAGCAACGCGCGCCTGTTCAACGCGATTGAGTGGCTGAAGTCCCGCCAGGCGGCGGACGGCAGCTGGGGTTCTGGCACGGCGACGCCGGACATCCCGACGACGTTCGCGTCGCTGGGCCTGGCGTGCTTCGGCGACTTCAGCGTGGAGGTGTCCGTGGTGGGCGAGGACACGAAGATGTTCCCCATCTACGACCCGGCCGCGCAGGAGACGACCTACACGTTCAAGGTGAAGAACCACGGCTACCAGGCGGACACGTACACGCTGAGCGCCGCGGGCGGCCTGCCGGGCTGGACGGCCACGCTGAGCCGGCCCACGGTGTTCCTGGCCTCCGGCGCGGAGTCCACGGTGACGCTGACGGTGCGCGCTCCGGCGAACCTGCTGCCGTCGCTCCTGTCGGAGGTCACGGTGACGGCGGCCTCGGGTGGCGCGCCGGGCGTGTCCGCCTCGGCTCGCGCGAGGACGTATACGCCTCCGCCTCCTCCGGTGACGGGCCTGGCGACGACGACGGCCATCGTCACTCCGGCGGCGAACGCGAGCGTGACCATTGGCCAGGCGACGCTGCTGTCCGCGCGGGTGCGCAACGCGTCCACCAACGCGGTGGTGACGGGTCCGCTGAAGGGCGTGGTGACCTTCTTCGTGGCGGGCGTGGCGATTGGCGCGGATGACGACGCGGACGGCGACGGCGTGTTCTCCCTGCCGTGGAGCATCGCGACGGACTCGTGGACGGCCACGGGCGCGCAGGACTACCGCGCGGTGTACTCCGGCGTGACGCTGCAGCCGAACAGCCAGAACCTGCTGGGCAGCACGGCGGCGCAGACGCTGAACATCAATGCCTATCCGTTCACGCCGCCGGAGGTCATCATGGGCAACCAGCCCGCGTTCCTCCGCGAGACGACGCTGAACGCGTGGGGCTTCGTGAAGCCGGCCACCAACGGCGCGGTCATCACCTACGCGGCCTTCATCGTGAACGGCGGCGCCCCGGTGGTGGTGAACCCCGAGCTGAGCGGCGGTCTGGTCTACATGCCGGTGGAGCTGGTGGAGGGGCCGAACATCATCCAGCTCACGGGCCGCGACAACCTGGGCGGCGTCACCACGAAGCAGATCAACCTGACGGTGGACCGCGTGCCGCCGGTCATCACCATCCAGTCGCCGGTGAACGGCCAGGTGGTGGGTGGGCTGGTGGACGTCATCAGCCAGATTGACGAGCAGACGCCGACGCGCGTGCAGACGCAGTGGGTGAACACCACGCTGCTGGAGTTCGGCACCGGTTCGGTGACGCACCCGGTGAGCCTGCCGAACTTCGGCGAGCAGGGCATCCTGGTGCGCGCCACGGACTCCGCGAACAACGTGACGGAGGCCGTGGTGCACGTGTTCGTGGACTCCGGCACGCCCACGGTGACGACGGACCCTGCGGACGGGGCCACGTTCGGGCCTCGCGCGAACAATGCGCTGCCGTATGTGATTCGCGTGTCTTCCGTGTCCGCGACGACGGTGAAGCTGGGCGCGCAGCAGTTCCAGCTGCCGCGCGGCGGCGGTGAAATCCAGACGTCGGTGACGCTGGCGTCAGGCGTGAACACGCTGACCATCGACGCGACGAACGAGGCGGGCCGCACGACGCGCGTGACGCGCACGGTGCGCTACGACACGCAGGCGCCCACGGCGACGCTGCTGACGCCGGCCCCGGGCAGCACGGTGGGCGGCGTGGTGACGCTGACGGCGCGGGTGACGGATGCGCTGAGCAGCATCAAGAACGTGGCGTTCACGCGGGACGGGTCGGGCATCCGCGCCGGCACGCTCCAGTCGAACGGCAACTGGACCGCGGAGCTGGACACGCGCGAGCTGCTGGACGGCACGCACACGGTGGACGTGTGGATGACGGACGCGGTGGACAACTTCGTCATCCAGAGCTTCAGCTTCACGGTGAAGAACAACTAGCCGTCTGTCATTGACGGCGGTGCCCCTTCGGGGCGGGAGGTCCTCACGGGCCTTCCGCCCCGTTGTCTTTGGGGGCGCATGCTTGTCGCCATGACTGCGCACAGGGCCGGCGTGTGGATGTTGTTGTTCGTGCTGCTCACGGGCTGCGCCAGCGGGCCCACGGTGCGGCTGCGCACGGAGCGGGGGACCCGGACGTATGCGCCAGCCACGTGGGACCGGAGGGTGCCGGTCAGTGCTCGGGAGTTCGAAGCGGCGCTGACGCGGTTGGTGTTGGAGGTGCCGCTGACGGTGCGCTCACCCAGGGTGGTGCGCGCGGTCGCGAAGAAGGGGGCGCAGTTGGACCTGGGGCTCGGGTTCATGCTGCGGGACGGGTATGGGCGGTGGTGCCGGGCGCATGAGGCTCCGGGGGACTGTCTGTCCTTGCTGGAGGATGGCGCGGGTTTCGGTGAGTTGGACCGGCTGACGCTCGCGGTGGGCATGTCGCTGGATCCGTTGCGCGCGAGTATTGGAGCCGCGCTGCAGGACACGTTGAATCCGGAGTTCTTCGTGTCCGTGGTTGCGGGAGCGATTGCGTCCTGGGTGGTGTTGGCGGCGGCGCCGGAGCACCGAAGGGCTCCGCGTACCGGCTCAAGAGTGGAGACGACGAGGTCGATTTCGACGGCTACGACCTGATCGACGACTTGCTGCTGGAGGCCAAGGGCCCGGGCTACGCGAAGTTCATCCAGGACAACATGTCGATGAAGGAGTTCTACAAGGGCTTCGACAAGGTGCTTGCCCAAGCCGAGCGGCAGTTCAATGTGGCAGGAGGACGGCGCATCCGCTGGATTGTCGCCGAGGAGCGGTTCGCCACATTCCTTCGGAGTGCATTCGAATCGAACGGCATCCAGATTGAAGTGGCATCCATCGCGCCGATTCGATGAGGCATGCTGGGGCCATGCTGGAGACTCATTACGCAGGTTGCTACTGGCTGGCTCGTCAGGAGCACATTGATGCCTGCGCCCGGCGCTTGGAGTCTTTTCTCGGGAAGATGGGCCCGCTCGAGCCCACCTGGAACCACTGGCATCAGTCCGCGGCAACGTTTGAGAAAGCACGCAAGCGACAGGTTCAGCCGGATGCCGCGACGCTCGCGAAACTCCTCGGTCAGAAGAGCAACCGAATTGGCGACGGCTCCAGGTTCTGGCTCTGGGCCGGGGAGACGCCGGATGAAACCTCGGGCATCAATGGCAGATGTGGCGGATCCTCGATGCACTTGAGTTCCGCCTGCATCCTCCACTCGCTGGGCCAGAGTGAGCTCGCGAAGCGCGTCGTGACCACGCCAGTCATGACCGGCGTGGTGCGCGCCATGGCGCTCGCGTGGGAACCGGAGTTCGCCCTCGCTGCCTCCGACCAGCACCGGCAGCTCCTCATGGCCGGCCAGTTTCCCGAGCCCGGCACCTTCGTCGGCTGGGTCACCTACCTCGTCGGCTTCCGCGGCCCCGTGCCCCCGCTGCCCTCCCCCGTCCAGGTGGCGCACATCCCGGACCGGGGC
>NZ_RAWC01000243.1:0-13644 GCF_003611685.1 Corallococcus sp. CA049B
CCACCACCCGGGCTGGAGGTGGGGCGGTGACGACGCCCCGGCCGCACGCGCACGCGAGGACTTCCTGCACGTGCACCTGCTTCTCGAAGCGGGCCGGCACGTACTCGTACACCACCGAGGTGCGGCCCTTTCCCAGGGGCTTCAAGTCCTCGCTGCCGCACGCCGGGCAGTGGCGCTCCTCGGCAGGCACCTCGTGGCGAATCTCCCGCGCCGGGGCCTCCTCGGCCTTGCGGGCGGCTCTGTCTTGCCGCTTCTTCTTCGCGGCCTCGGACCGAGCCGCCGTCGAGTCCGCGGCTCCGCGCAGCTCCGTCGCCACCGCCGGCAGCTTCTCCGCCCTGCGTCCGAAGACGTGACGCTCTAGCGTCGCCATCTTCGCCTCCAGCGACGTCAGGCGCTCCTTGAGTTCCTCCGCCTCCTCGCGCCAGGGGCAGAAGTGGTCCTGGGGGAGCTCGCGGGGCACCCAGCCTCAACACGCCTGCGCCACGCCGCGTCCCGGGCCGGGCATGTCAGGTGCCAGTACGCCCGGGAGGCGTCCAGGCGGGCTGGCGCCTCACCTGGGCCACGTCGATGCCGTCCAGCAGCATGGCCAACTGCGTGGCGTCCAGCGTCACCGCCTGCGCGCCCGCGTCCACCGGCGGCAGCCGGAATCGGCCCGCCTCCAGCCGCTTGTAGAGAAGCACGAAGCCGCCCCGGCTCCACGTCAGCACCTTGATGCGGTCGCCCCGCCTGGAGACGAAGCGAAGAGGTGCCCCGAGTAGACGTCCTCCCCCCACGCGCCGCGCACCAGGGCCATGAGGCCATCAATCGACTTGCGCATGTCCACCGGCTCCACCGCCAGCACCACGCGCACCGACGCAGGCAGCGCGAACACCTCTTCACCGCCCCAGCGCTGCGACGAGGCGCGCCACGTACGTCACGTCCGTCCCGACGGCGAATCGCACCCGCGCTCCGCTCGCGGCCACCACCTCCAGTAGGGACTCCGTCGCCGCGGGACTCGCCGCCACCTGCACCGGCAAGAGTCTCACCGGCTCGACTCGCGACGGCGCGCTCCGTCGCGCCCGGTACACCCACGACTGCAACGTGCTCAGCCGCACACCCCGCGCCAACGCGAACTCCCGCTGCGTCTGCCCGCTCGCCTCGAAGGCCCCCGCGACGCGCGCCCACTCCGGTTTCTCCACCTGCTTCGCCATGTCCGGAAGCGTCCGCCGCGCGCCGCTACCCCGGCAATCCCTCACGGCACGTCGTTGGCCGGACGGTTACCTCTCGATGGTGTACGCCAAGGTGATTGCCCGGGCCCTCTCGCGCCTGCTGGAACTGTCGATGCAACAGAAGGCAGGCGAGCCGGGCCAGGTGCAGGCGACAGGGCGGCTCGCCCTGGCGCTGGCACTGACTCGCTGCGCCCCGCTGCTGCTGTCGCATGCGATGATGAGCCGGGGCGTGACGCTGGAGCAGTTGGAGGAGCGCATCCTGCTGATCGCCGAGGTGACGGCCCGCTCACACCAGCAGCGCCGAGAGCGCGAACGACGGAAACGTGAGGCTTCCCTCGGGAGTGGCGGCTAAACCGGAAGCGGATGGGCTGCAGACAGACGGCTCCTCCCGTTTAACATCCAGGATGAAGTCCTCCTCACCGTGACGTTTGTTCACCGCCGTCAGGCCTACTCAGCTCGTCCTTGAAGGGCCGAAATGCATCCATTCCAAGGGCTTCCCTGAAAACAAATCCGCATTTCCGTTCTCAAACCAGAAATCCAGCATTGTCTTGCCCTCCGGAAGCCGCTCAATTTTCATAATCTGGTCTGTATCTTCCTCATCGTAGGGTGCAGCAAGCCCCTTGGTGGTCTGCGCATCTCCAACAACCACATAGTCAAAGAACTTTGCCTTCAACGGCAGAAGCCGCACCTCGCCTTGAGCAAAGTGGATCCGCTCTCCGGCCTGAACACCTACGCGGAAAATGAACGGGTGGCAGACCTCGTAGAATGGGATCCCCGTCGTGGGCCTGTGGAAGAACAGATGGGCTGGGGAGACCGCAGCTGCTTCGACCGCCAGAGGGAGAGTGAACTGCCTCTCCTGCGTGCTTTGACGATATACTTCCAGCGTCAAAATCTGGTTCCTGTACGTCTCCTCCCATCCCGGAAGGAGTAGAAAAGGAGGAGCAAACCCATCGACTTGCAGATGAATCTTGCGGTCGCTCGCCATTGCAATGCGTTTCAGATCCTCATCACACTTGATGCGATCAAGCGACGTAAGATAGGCATACCCTACGTTCGCGAGCGTCTTGTTGCCCTGTATGTTCCAGGTGCTAGGCCGAAAAGAGGAGTCAGTTTTGATTCCGCTGATTGCCTCTTCGTTCGCGTGATGGAAGAGTCTGAGCATCGGGCAGCCACTGCTAACGCCATAGGCATCTCCGGTGGCGTAGGACTCCACGTCAGCAGGCCCCAGGATGGCGCACCGGAACAACTGAGAACCGTCGGCAAAGGCTCCTATAAGACCGCTGCTTCGAAAATTCACCCTTACGGTCGCCCCTCCAGCGATATCGATCCACACCGTTCCGAAAACGTCATCTTCGGTCTTGAGGAGCAGGCATGGCATGAACGCGAGAGGCTGGAACCACTTGTCTCCGCTTTCCCCCAGAAACAAGACGTCTGGCACGATGATGGATTTTCCCTCACCGTGCACCAACTTGCACTTCAAGTAACCTTTAACAGGTGCCCCTCCAATGAGCCCGTCACCAAGCGTCGTGCGGTAGAAATGACTTGAGCCAGTCTCAAACCGGTTGAAGCGACGATTGAAGCGCACCCCACTTCCCGCGGGCGCCCTTTGACTCGTTCCATTCCAGCGGTTGGACTCGGTTCTCCGTTCCGCCTGCGCTACGCCACTTCCGAATGATGAAGCAGCGTCACGGCCACAACACTTCTTCAACTTCTTCCAGCTTCCACAAAGACACGTTCCATTCACTTCTAGCTTCATAAGAAATCCTTCTGCATGTACCCGCGTGGAGAGCGCACCGGCCTACCAAGCTGGAGGCTTGGTGTTCTATCTACACTAACCTTCCCCGCACAGCAAGTGGTCCGCGCCATCCATTGATGGAGTTCGGCCGCACCTCGTCAGGGCTCACGCGACGGAGGGGCACACACGGGCTTCCGTGGAGCCCCTGCTTGTGACGCTGCCAGACAGAAAAACGCCCTGCTTCCGTGGATTCAGGAAGCAGGGCGAGTGATCCCGACAGGAATCGAACCTGTGGCCTGCGGTTTAGGAAACCGCCGCTCTATCCAACTGAGCTACGGGATCAGCGATGGCGGGCGTTATAGCAGGGGACGGGGGTCGCGCAACGGGTCTGATGCCCGTCCGGGCCCACTCTGTCCACCGCCGCCCTGAACGGGTACGAGGCCGGCGGGCGTTCATCCCCACTTCGGGCCCGTCCCATCCGGACGCGGGCGCCCACACCCAGGATGTCTGTCTTTGCTTGGTACGCATGCCCGCCGTGGGACGGGGCGGGCACGTCAAGCACGATCCGCGTCTCCCCTCTTCCGAGCCTGGCCCGGAAGTCTGCACCTTGAGTTCAGGCTCGGAATCATCAACATTGGCGGTTCACGCGTGCCTCCGGGCTTGCCCGGGAGCCTGCTTGCTCACACTGGCAGCAACCTCTCCCCGTGCCGGGCCCCCCGGTTCCGGCGGACGCCCTCGCGAGACCACCATGCTCGACCGCCCGATGTACCTGAAGCCCGATGTCGCCATCGAGCCGCTGTTCAACCAGTGGTACGTCTGGTGGTACCTCATCTCCCCCGCCACGGCGCCGCTGTTCGTCTCCCGCCTGCACCTGAAGCTGATGCAGTCGTTCGTCGCGAACCCGGACGTGCACGTGGCCGCGCTGCAGAACCCGGCGCTGATGGGCGGCCCCTTCATCAACCACCCCGTGTCGCGCGTGAACGAGGTGAAGGCCCTGCTCGACCGCACCACCCGCGAGCAGGCGGACATGCTGGCCTACACCAAGGCCGTGTCGGACCTGGAGCAGCTCCTGGCCAGCTCCAAGGGCGAGTCCCTGGAGCCGCTCTACGCCAAGGTGCCGGACATGCTCCGCGGCTTCGTGGAGCTGCACTACGACCTGGCCCACCGCGCCAACGCCCGCATCATGGAGCCGCTGCTCTACCGCAGCAGCCTCTACAAGGAGTCCGCGCAGAGCATCTCGCTGATGCGCGTGGCCGGTGACGCGCGCAAGTACGTCTTCAGCACCCCGCGCCTGGAGGGCGATTCGCCCCTGTGGCTCCAGGTGCCCTACCGGCACGAGGGCATCGACGCCCTCTTCCGCATGCGCCACACCCCGGGCAGCCCCGGACAGGTGGCGGAGATGCTGGGCGTGCCGTCCTCCGCCGCGGAGGCCTTCGCGGACCTCTTCACGGAGACCGCCCCGCGCAAGCCCGAGCCGTACACGGGCTCCGGCGTGCGCGTGCGCTACTTCGGCCACGCGTGCGTGCTGATGGAGACGCGTGAGGTGTCCGTCCTCACCGACCCCGTCATCAGCTACGAGTTCCCCACGGACCAGCGGCGCTTCACCCACGCGGACCTGCCGGAGAAGATCGACTACGTCCTCATCACCCACGGCCACGCGGACCACCTGATGATGGAGACGCTGCTGCAGCTGCGTCACCGCATCGGGACCATCGTCGTGCCCCGCTCGAACGCGTACTCGCTGGCGGACCCCTCGCTGCGCCTGGTGCTGGAGAAGACGGGCTTCAAGAACGTCATCGAGATCGACGACCTGCAGGAGATTCAAATCCCCGGCGGGTCGCTGATGGGCATCCCCTTCATCGGCGAGCACAGCGACCTGGCGGTGCAGGCGAAGACGGCGCACCTGGTGCGGCTGGCCGGCCGCTCCCTGCTGATGGCCGCGGACTCCAACGCGCTGGAGCCGCGCATGTACCAGCACCTGTCGGAGCTGGTGGGCCCGCTGGACGCGCTCTACCTGGGCATGGAGTGCGAGGGCGGCCCGATGAGCTGGATGTACGGCCCGCTGCTCAGCCAGCCCCTGCCGCGCAAGATGGACCAGTCGCGGCGGCTCAACGGCTCCGACAGCGCCCGCGCCACGGAGATCCTCAACCACCTGAACCCGAAAGAGGTCTTCATCTACGCCATGGGCCAGGAGCCCTGGCTGCGCCACGTGATGGTGCTCCAGTACGACGAGACCGCGCCCCAGATGATCGAATCCAACAAGTTCATCGAGGTCTGCAAGGGCCGCGGCATCCCCGCAGCGCGGCCCTTCCTGAGCATGGAGCAGGTCCTGGAGTAATCCGGGACGTGACCCGGCCCGGCGGATGACGCCGGGCCCTCAGGGCACGTGCGAACCGTCGCGTCGGGACCACAAGAACAGCAGCACCGTGCACAGGCCCGCCACCGCCGAGGCCAGCATGAAGCCGAGTGCGGCGCCCGTGTTCACCTCCAGCACGCTGCGCCCCGGGATCCTTGGGTCGTAGTGCACGGGCACCGTGGCGCCCACCGGGTAGCGCGCCAGATACTGCGTCAACTCCGGGCCAGGCTGGGGGTTCCAGAGCCGGTACTCCCTCGGAGGCGAATTGGACAGGTCCTCGCCGACATACGACCGGCCCTTGACCTCGTAGGCGTAGCGCGGCTTCACGCTCCAGTAGTCTCTGGATTTCCCGACCCCGAGTTCCACCGAGATCGCGAGCATGCGCCCCGGCACCGTCGGCCGGGCCAGCAGTGCCTGCTCCGTGCCGTAAAGGCTCCAGGCAAAGTACCCAAAGAGCAGGCCGAAGGCTGTTCCGTTCATCACGAGTGCTTTCAGGTTGGCGCGCAGCCACATGATCAGGAGTCCTCGTGGCGCCAGGCCGTCAGTGCTTGCGGCGCTGGAGCCTGCGCAGGCCCGCCAGCAGCGCCTCGCCGTCCGGCGTACCCAGGCCCGTGCACGCGTTCCACAGCGTCGCGTCGCTGGCGAAGTACGCGCCGTTGCCGCCGTGGGTGATGCGACGGACGACGGGCTGTCCCTCGGTGACGAGCGCGTACAGCCGGGGGTGGAGGAAGCCCACGCGCTCCCCCAGCGCCTCGTTGAGGCGGACGATGAGCCCGGCCCACATGGGCGCCGCGGCGCTCGTGCCCGCGGCCACGCCCTGCTGGCCCTTGAAGACGATTTGATAGCCGGTGTGCAGGTCCGCGTTCGCCGCGACGTCCGGCACGCCCCGGCCGGTGCCGCGCGAGACTTCGAACACGCCGTTCTTCCACGACGACTTCACCAGGTGCGGCACGCCCATGCCCTGCTGGTACAGCGGCAGCGCGTTCATGGTGCTGACGCCGCCGCTGCTCGCGCCCGCGGCCGTGGAGCTGGGGCCCATGGACATCGCCTCGCCCAGGCGGTTCCACACGCGCTCGTGGTGGAGGACGTCCCCCACCGCCTCCAGCGTGGTGCCGCCGCAGCCCAGCACCAGCGCGCTCGCCGCGGGGTAGCTCGTCGCGGCCAGGGTGATGGCGCCCGTGGGCGAGCGGGCATTCACCGGCACCTGCGAGCCCAGGTCACCGGACGCGGCGCACACGGTGATGCCCAGGAGCGCCGCTTCGATGAAGAGCCGCTCGAAGGCCAGCTCCTCGCCCTGCTGGATGAGCGCCCCCTCGTAGAAGGACCAGCTGGTGGTCAACACCGACGGCCGGTTCTCCCGGTCGCTGATGGCCTCCGCCAGGACGCGGTGGTAGTCGCGCAGCGAGTAGTCCTTCGACGCCGCGTTGTAGACGACGACGCGCGCGGCGGGACACACCGAGGCCACCAGCTCCACGTCCATGGTGACCTCCGCGTTGGAGGCGGTGTTGAGGCGCCCCGCCTTGTTGGGCCCCACGTTCACCACCGGCGCCGTGCGCTCCACCCCCACGGACTTCAGGTACGCATCCAGGTCCGACGGCTGGTAGCCGCCCGCCAGCTCGATGATGCCCACGCACTGGCCTTCCCCCTGGTTGCGGGGGTAGCGGTAGAGGCTGGCCACCTGGGGCGCCGTGTACGTGCGCAGCCCGGCCTGCTTCGCCATCGCTTCGGGGATGGGCAGGGCCGCCGCGTTGTGGGTGACGAGCGGCCGCGTGTCCAGGCCCAGGACCCACTCCGCCACGCCTTGCAGAGCGCGCGGCAGGTGCACCGGCTTCGTGTGGGTCAGGTAGGAGCTCTTCCCGTGGGTGTAGCGCCGCAGGTCCACCTGGAAGGCCTTGCGAATCGCGGCCGTGGACCCCTGGAGCATGACGTAGCTCCGGTCGCGCCGCTCGGAGGTGATGGTGAGGCCATGGCTCTTCGCGAAGCGCCGCACGGCGGCCAGGTGCTTCGGGTTCGTGCCGTACTTCGCCTCGAACGCGTCGTGGGTGAGCGGGCGGCGCGGCGGGTTCGCGCACAGCTCCTCCACCGTGGGCAGCGGCGCCCCGTGACGCAGCAACAGGGTGACCTCCACCGTGCCGGTGGCGGAGCGGCTCCGGAGCGGGGGGTGGAGGGACACCGGAGACACACGCGCGCTCTGCGTCAGGGGGATGCGGGCCATGCGCGGCGTTCTACCACGCGGGGTCCGGGCTCCCGGAAGCCCAAGGCCGGTCGTATCCACGAGCGCGGGCGACCGGGTAGGCTCGCCCGCCTGCCCATGGACCGAGTCCTCCGCATCAAGCCCCACCTGCGCGCCGAGGTGCTCGACGCGCGGCGCGTGTTCCTCGTCGGGGAGCGCGCCCAGTTCCTGCTGGAGGGGGAGCTGCACGCGAGCATCGTGCCCCTGCTGGATGGCGAGCGCACCGTGGAGAACGTCATCGCCGCGCTGGCGGGACGGGCCTCCGCGCCGGAGGTGCTCTACGCGCTGTCGCTCCTGGAGGAGCGCGGGCACGTGGAGGAGGCGCACGACGTCTTCGACGCCAGCGTCGCCGGCTTCTGGGAGTCGCTGGGCGTGGGCGCGGCCACCGCGGCCGGGCGGCTGTTGGACGTGTCCGTCTCCGTGCACGCGGTGGACGGCGAGGACGGCGAAGGGCTGGCGGAGGCGCTGCGCGACACCGGCCTGGACGTGCGCGACGACGCCGACCGCCGCGTGCTGCTGGTGGACGACTACCTGTCACAAGAGGCGCTCGCGCTGGCGCAGGAGGCCCGGAGCGCGGGCGCCGCGTTCCTCCCGCTGAAGGTGTCCGGCACCGCGTGCCACGCGGGCCCCGTGGTGGACTCCGGCGAGCGCGCCTGCTGGACGTGCCTCACGGCGCGGCTGTTGGACAACCGCCCCATCGAGAAGTACCTCGCGCGCAAGGGCACCCCGCCGCGCGCCATCCGCCCGCCGCGCACGGGCCTGCCCACCACCGCGAAGGCGGGGCTGTCCTTCGCGGCGACGCTCGTGGCCCGCTGGGTGGTGGACGGGCCCGGCGGCCCGGGGCAGACGCGGCTGTGGACGCTGGACTTCGCCAGCTGGAAGCTGGAGTCGCACGCCGTGGCGCGGCGTCCGCAGTGCCCGGATTGCGGCGACCCGCACTGGCTGGAGGCGCGCGCGAAGAAGCCCCTGGAGCTGGCCTCGCGCTCCAAGCGCTTCACCGAGGACGGAGGCCACCGCATCCTCACGCCGGAGCAGACCTGGGAGCGCCACCGCCACCTCATCAGCCCGGTGACGGGCGTGGTGAGCGACCTGCGCGCGGTGCCAGGAGATGCACCGCTGGGCCACGTCCAGTCCGCCGTCTTCCGCGTGTGCCCGTGGACGGACGCGCCGGCCTCCGACGACTTCCACCGCGTGGCCAGCGGCAAGGGCCGCACGGAGGCCCAGGCCCGCGCGGGCGCGCTGTGTGAAGCCCTGGAGCGCTACAGCGCGGTGTTCCAGGGCGACGAGCCCCGCGTCCACGCCGCGGCGTCCCAGCTGGGCGCGCAGGCCGTGCCCCCGGACGCGCTCCAGCACTTCAGCGCCGCGCAGTTCCAGGCCCGGCCCGAAATCGCGAGCCGCGACATGCGCACCGCGGTGCCCCGTCCCTACGCGGATCAACCCATGGACTGGAGCCCCGCGTATTCGCTCACGCACGGGGTCCACAAGTACGTGCCCACGGCGTTCGCGTACCTCTTCGCGCCCCCGCCCCCGTCTGGAGACGGGCCGTTCTGCTTCTTCAACTCCAACGGGAACGCCGCGGGCAACTGCGTGGAGGAGGCCATCCTCCAGGGCTTCCTGGAGCTGGTGGAGCGCGATGCGGTGGCGCTCTGGTGGTACAACCGCCTGCGCCGTCCGCGCGTGGACCTGCGCTCGTTCGACGAGCCGTGGTTCGCGTCCGTGAGCGCGCACTATCAATCGCTCGGCCTCACGTTGTCGGTGTTGGACCTCACGCACGACCTGGGCATCCCGGTGTTCGCCGCGCTCGTGTGGTCGCCGGAGCGCGGGCGGGCCTGGGCCGGGTGCGGCTGCCACTTCGACGCGAAGCTCGCCGTGCAGCGCGCGCTCACGGAGGTGGCCCAGTGCTACGACCCGAAGGACGTGGCGCCGTCCCCCTGGGACGCCAGCGCGCACGGCGACGTCAGCTGGCTCTTCCCCAACGACCTGGTCCCCGCGCGCGTCCGCGCCGACTTCCCCCACGTGGGACACAACGACCTGCGGGACGACGTGCGCGAGTGCGTGGCCCGGGCCGCGAGCGTGGGCCTGGAGACGCTGGTGGTGGAGCAATCACGGCCGGACGTGGGCGTCTCCGCGGTGAAGGTCATCGTCCCGGGGCTGCGCCACTTCTGGCCACGGCTGGGCCCCGGACGGCTGTATGACGTCCCCGTGCGGATGGGGTGGCTGAAGGCCCCGAAGACCGAAGCGCAGCTCAACCCCGTGCCCTTCTACTTCTGAGCGATGGCGCCGCCTCCCGACCCCAAGCCTCGCATCCTCCTGGTCCAGTGCGGCCCCGACCGGCGCCACGTGGACCGGGAGACGGAGGACTTCGACCCCGAGCACGGCCTGGTGAAGCGCGCGACGATGACGCCGCTGGCCTGCGCGACGCTCGCGGCGCTCACGCCGGACGCCTTCCGCGTGGACATCTGGGACGAGGAGCTGCACGGCCAGCTGCGCGCGGACACGGAGCTGCCGGACTACGACATCGTCGGCGTGTCGGTGATGTACTCCGCCCTCACCTACCAGGCGCGCTTCCTGGGCGGCCACTTCCGCGACCGGGGCGCCACCGTGGTCGCGGGCGGCCCCGCCATCTCCGCCGCGCCAGAGGACTACCGGGGCTTCTTCGACGCCCTCTTCGTCAACGAGGCGGAGCGCACCTGGCCGCGCTTCCTCGCGGACTGGCTCGGGGGCGAGTACGCGCCCGAGTACCGCCAGCTCGACAAGCCGTCGTTGAGCGAGAGTCCCCTGCCCCGTTGGGACGCCATCGCGGCGGACCTCCCGCGCTACGCGTGGGGCTCCGTGCAGACCACGCGCGGCTGTCCGTTCGACTGCTCCTTCTGCGACGTCATCTACCTGTACGGCCGCAAGCAGCGGCACAAGCCGGTGGAGCGCGTGCTGGACGAGGTGCGCGCCCACGCGGCGCTCGGGGCGGAGGGCGTCTTCTTCGCGGACGACGAGTTCATCGGCGACGCGGCGTACGCGAAGGAGGTGCTCGCGGGGCTGGTGCCCCTCAACCGCGCCCTGCCCCGTCCGCTGCGCTTCTTCACCCAGGTGACGATGAACCTGAGCCGCGACGCCGCGCTGCTGGAGGGCATGGCGGACGCCAACTTCTACACCATCGTCCTGGGCATCGAGTCCTTCGACACCGGCGCGCTCAAGGAAGCGCAGAAGCACCAGAACGTGCGCGCGGACCTCGTGGGTGACCTGCTGCACATCCAGGCGCACGGCATCGGGCCCCGGGGCAGCTTCATCGTCGGGTTCGACCACGACACGCCCGCGGTCTTCGACTCGCTGCACGCGAACATCCAGCGCACGCACCTGCCCTGGGTGGTGGTGGCGCCCCTCCAGGCCCCGCGCGGCACGAAGCTGTGGACGCGGCTGCGCGCGGAAGGCCGGCTCGCCACGCCCCGCAGGGCGCACGCGAAGGACCGGGGCGCCATCGTGCTCAACGTGATGCCCCTGGGCATGACGCGGCCCCAGCTGCTCGAAGGCTTCCGCGACCTGGTGGAGCGGCTGTCCACCTGGGACGCCGCCTGCGAGCGCATCCGGGGCTTCATCGCCGGCATCCAGCGCCCGCCCCAGGTGGAGGAGCCCCACTGGCCGGAGGCCGTCACCGACCGCTTCCTGCGCGAGGCCACCACCGCCTGGGCCCTGACGCCGACCGAGCGCCACGCCCTGGGGGACACGCTGGCGGAAGTGCGCCGCGCCGCCCCGGTGATGCTGCCGCGCGCGGTGTTCTTCCTCGCGCGCAACCAGAACGAGCGCCGCCGCCATGAGCGCCTCTTCACCGACTTCGACGCGGTGCTGGCCGCCGAGCGCCAGGGGGACCTCGTCCCGGACACGCAGCCCGTCTACGTCCCGCCGGGCTTCGCCGCCGCGATGCGCGACGTGTTCCCGGACCTCTTCGTGCGCCTGAGCCGCGACCTGCCGGACCGCCGCGACGTGCCGGAGGCTTCACGCGACGTGCTGGTGGACTTCGTCGCCCGCTGGGGCGAAGGCTTCCAGGCGCTCCAGCCGCAGCACCACGAATTCCTACGCGAGCTGTGCGACCGTGCGGTGGCGGCGCGCGGTGGCCACCCAGGCACGCTGGAGGTCTCCGAGGAGCAGGCCCTGCGCACCCAGGCGCGCCGCACCGGCCTGCTGGAAGCACTGCTCAAGGACGTGCGCGACGAGCTCGCGAGCTGGGGACCCTGACGCATGCGAGACGGCCTCCACATCTTCGACGCGGACCGGCACGTCCTGGAGCCGCTGAGCCTGTGGGCGGAGCAGCTGGAGCCCGGCCTGCGCCGGCACGCGCCCCGCCCGGGACGCCTCCCGGACGAGACGCTGGAGGAGCGCCTGGCGCGGCTGGGGCCCCAGGGCCTCCTGCCCGTGCTCCCCCTGCCGGAAGTGGACGGCAAGCCGCTGTGGAACCACATGCCGGAGAAGGCCTGGCTGGCGTTCTCCGCGCGCTCCTACGCGCAGCTGGGGCGCAATGAGCTGCTGCAGCGGCCGGACGTGTACCTGGCCCAGATGGATCGCGACGGCGTGGACATGGCGGCCCTCTTCCCCACCTACGCGCTGCTGCTGGAGGGCTTCTCGCCCCTGGAGCCCCGCGTCGCCTCGGCCTTCGCGTCCGTCTACAACACCTGGCTGCACGGCTTCTGCGCGCACCAGCCGGAGCGCCTGCGCGGCGTGGGGCTCATCAGCCGCCACCAGCCGGAGGCCATGGTCGCGGAAGCGCGCCGCGTCGCGGGCTTCGGCTGGCGCGCCGTGATGGTGCGCCCCAACCCCATCGGAGGCCGCCTGCTGTCGGACGCCGCCTACGAGCCCTTCTGGTCCGAGTGCGAGAAGCTCTCACTCGCGGTGGTGCTCCACGGCAGCGGCCACGTCTACGTGCCCTCCGCGGGCGCGGACCGCTTCGACACCCGCTTCGCCAACCACGTGTGCGCCCACCCCATGGAGCTGATGATGGGGCTGCTCGCGCTCCTCCAGGGGGGCGTGCTGGAGCGGCACCCGGCCCTGCGCATCGGCGCCATGGAGGCCGGCTGCGGGTGGCTCCCGTATTGGGCGTGGCGTTTGGACGAGGAATATCGCGCTGTAGGTGCCGAGGTCTCCGCCACCATCCGACAGCTCCCTTCAGCGTACCTGCGCCAGCACTGCTTCGTTTCCATGGAACCGGACGAGCCGTACGTGTCTGACATGGTGCGCCACCTCCCGGAGGACCGATTGGTCTTCGGAACCGATTTCCCGCATCTCGACCACGGCGAGGATGTGCTGGGTGCGATGCTGTCCTTGCGTGACGTGATGACCGAAAGTCGTCTACGAAAGGTTCTCTGGGAAAACCCGACTCGGTTCTACGGTGTGGAACCGTGAGGCCGCACGAATGAGATTGTCGCTCGCCGAAGGTGTGGCGCTGCGTTGCCCCGACGCGGAGGACGCGCGCGTGGAGGGCCCTGGCCGCTCACTGCGGTTGGGCCCGCTGGCCCCCGGTGTGCGCGCCGTCTTCGAGTCGCTCGCGGACGGAGGCATCCACGAGACGGAGGTGCCGGCCGCCGCGGGCTCGGACACGACGCTCGCGTGGTACTGGCTGGACCTGGCGGGGGACGGCGGCCTGCTGTCGTGGACGGTGGAAGAGCGCGGCAACCTGCTGCTGACGCTCACGCCCGCGTCCGCGTCCTTCCTGCGCCACCGCGCGACGTTCGACGCGGCCCAGCCGCTGCAGCTGTCCCGCTTCGCGCACACGCGCATGGCGGAGGGCCGCGCGGTGCTGGACTGCCCCACGGTGCACGCCACCGCGGCGCTGCATGACCGGCGCGTGGTGTCGCTGCTCTTCGACATGGCCCGCCCCACGCTGCTGGCGCGGCTCAACCAGTTCAACACCGGCATCGAGTCCTTCACGCTGCGCGAGCTGGTGCGCCTGCTGGCGGAGACGGGCATCCTGGTGCCCAACGGGCTGGACGTGCCGGCGTCGGAGGAGACGCAGACGGCGCTCAAGCAGTGGGAGCCGCACGACCTGCTCTTCCACCTGCGCTCGCGCGGCTGGGGCCACCAGACGCGCGCGGGGGCCACCTACCGCTTCCGGGGAGAGCTGCCCAAC
>NZ_RAWC01000244.1:0-13541 GCF_003611685.1 Corallococcus sp. CA049B
CACCAGCCCCCCGGCGAAGAGCCCCAGCCCCGCGCGGCGCAGGGCCCTGCTTGGCGTCACGTCGCGCACCAGCCGGCGGTACAGGTAGACGTGCGCCAGCGCGAGCAGCGCGGTGACGGGCACGAGGAACAGCGCCATCCGGAGCCATTGGGGCATGAGGGGCCGTGCCTACCCGCGCAGGAGCTTGTCCACGAGCGCCACGTACTGCTGCTTCGCGGCGTCCTTCGCCAGCCCCTTGCGGCCGGCCCACGCGTCGTACTTCGCGCGGCCCTTGATATCGAGCATGCCGGGGCGCTTGCCCTGCACGTCCCCTTCCGTGCCCTGCTTGTAGAGGGAGTACAGCTCCAGCAGCGTGTCGTTCGAGGGAGCATTGGACAGCGTCTTCACCCGGCTCTGGGCGGCGCTGAAGTCATCATCGAGGGCCATGCGCGGTCTCCGGCAAGCGTGTGCCGGAGACCTTAACAGCCGGCCTCACATCGTCGGCAGCCAAAGGTGGCGGATGTCCGCGGGCAGCTGGGCGCTCACGTCCTCCGCCTCGCCTTCGCTGATTTGATGACGGACGGCGTCCATCACCGCGCGCACCACGGGCTCCACGGCGTCCGGAGTCAAGGCCAGGTCCTCGCCCACCAGCTTCAGCAGCTCGTCGCGGCCGAACTTCGACGGGCGGGGTTCGGCGTCGTGGCGCTCGCAGCGGTGCAGCAGCTCCGTGAGCTTGCGTGGCAGCTGCGCCTCCAGGTCGAGGGACTCCTCCGCCTGGATGCGCTGCTCCAGGCCGCAGAGCACGGAGACGGCCGCTTGCTGGGCGACGCTCGGGGACATGCCGCCCCGGTCGCAGAGGTGGTCGATGAAGCGGGCATACGTCTGACTGGCCCGCATCGCACTGCGCCGCGCACGCCGCTCCTCGATGGACAGCTCGCGCCGCTCCTCCGCATGCTCCTCGTCCTGGGGTGCGCCGGAGCGGCGCTGCGGATCACGGTCTTCAGCCATGGGGTCCTCCCTGTCGGTCCCGGTGGGTAACAGGGTGCCCATGCCCGCCTCGGAGGGCACGTCATCGCGGACTGCCGCACTGTCCGCCGGCTGCCTGACTGCTAGGCGGCCACGCGACGGACGTAGGTGTCCCAGAGGGCGCCGAAGAAGAAGCCGCCGAAGCGGGCCAGGGCCTCCGCGCGCTGCACGCCGTCCCGGGCGTTGAGCACGCGCAGGGTGGTGAGCTGGCGCGCGAACTCCTCCGCCGTCAGCCGCAGGAACCCCCGGCCCATGCACGGCGCCTCCGGGCCGTCCCCCCGGTGCAGGGACACGAACAGCGTCGTGGTGTCCTTCCACAGGTCCAGGCCCGGGTCGTCGTAGAGGTCCTTGTAGCCCTCCAGGTAGTACGCCTCACCGGCCTCGCTGAGCAGGTGCAGCAGGTACTCCATCCGCTGGCCGCCCGGCCGGGCGTGCTCGCGGGTCATCAGGCGCAGCTCGCCGCGCGTCACCACCAGCGGGCGGGACGACAGCACCGGCGCCGTCACCGTGCCCATCAGCTTCAAGGGGTGGCGCTCGTCGCGCAGCGTCGCGTCCAGGTCCTCGGCCGTCACGGTGAGCACGAAGCGCAGGGGCGTGGCGTCGTCGCGCTCCGGGTCGCCGGCCTCCAGGTGCGGGGCCTTCACGTCACCGGACAGGAAGCCGTGCATCGTCTCCGTGAAGCGCACGCCCACGGGCCCGGGGGCCTGGGGCGCCGAGGCCTCCGGCAGCGGCGCGTAGTCGATGGTCCACCCGTGGCGCCGGGCCATCAGGGCGCAGGCGCGCTCGGCCACGGCGGAGATGGTGAGCAGCGGGTTGATGCCCAGCGAGCGCGGCACCACGGAGCCGTCGGACACGTACAGCCCTTCATGCACCGCGTGGCCGGAGGCGCCGGAGAAGACGCGCCCCTCGTGGTCCACCACGCCGTCCTCCGCCCGCTCGGCCATGACACAGCCGCCCAGCGGGTGCGTACACAGGAGCTCCTTGCCAAAGGCCTCGGACCAGAGCGGGTAGCGCACGAAGGTGCCGCCCAGCGCGGCGGTAGCCCGGCGCAGGCGCTCCTCGATGCGGGTGAGCTGCGGGTCGCGGCCGGCGTCCGGCCAGTGCAGGCGCACGCGGTCGTGCTCCAGCCGCAGCTCGCCCTTGCCCTCGTCGTGCGACATCACCATCAGCGTCTGCGTGTGCTCCACCGCGCCGTGGTCCGGACCGCGCACGAAGCTGTCCGCCTGGCGCAGCCGCTCCTGGACCCAGTCCAGGATGCCCTCGTCGGTGTCCTCGCCCACCAGCGCCGCGGCCCCCGCCAGCGCCGCGGGCATCAGCGACGCGAGCGCGCCGGGGATGGCGCCCTCCTCGATGATCATCCCCTCGTCCAGGCGCGCGGTGTCGCGCTGGTCGATGACGCCCGCGATGCAGGGGCCCACCGGGTCGCGCGTCTCGTGGTCCTGCTCGCCGTGGCCCACGCCGTGGACGGGCATGTCCAGGTTGTAGCCGAAGGCCAGCACGTCGCCGTTGCTGCTGAAGCGGTGGCCCAGCTTCGAGGACACCGGCAGGCCGAGCTCGCGCGAGCGCAGCAGGATTTCGGCGGTGCCCATGGTGCCGGCGGCCAGGACGACGCGGTCCGCGGTGAGCCAGGCGTCGGGCGCGTCGAAGCGCTCGCGGCCGGTGTTGAGGGGGCGGTAGTAGACGCGCCACTTCGCGCCGTCCGGCACCACCGCGCGCACCGACACCTCGGTGAAGATGCGGGCCCCGTGCGCGTGCGCGTCCGGCAGGTAGTTCATCAGCACGGTGTTCTTCGCGCCGGTGTTGCAGCCCGTGGCGCAGTCACCGCACAGCGAGCACCCCGGCTGCCGCACGCCCGCGGCGTTGACGCCCGCCTCGAACGTCACCGCCACCGGAGGCCGCGTCAGCCGCCCGCCCAGCTTCTCCGCGGAGATGCCGAACGTCTTGAGCTTCTGCAGCGGCGGGTGGTCCTCCGGGTACGGCAGGGGCCGCAGCATCAGCTCCGCGTGCGCGAAGCCGTCCTCCAGCAGGCCGTGCACGTCGGCGCGCAGGGCCTGGGGCCAGCGGGGGTCCTCGAACACGCGAGGGTCGGGCCGCATCGTCACGCCCGCGTTGATGAGCGACGTGCCGCCCAGGCCGCAGCCGTCGATGACGGACACGTCGCCGTTGCGGTGGACCTCGATGAGGCCGGTGGGGCTGCCCACGTCCAGGTCGCCCTGGCCCGGAGCGCAGTGGAGCTGGAACTCGGCCACCGCCTGCGCGGGCGTCCGAGGCATCTCCCCCGGGTGCATCTCCCGGCCACGCTCCAGCACGCACACCTGCTGCCCCGCGCGCGACAGCCGGCTGGCGGTGATACCTCCGCCATAGCCCGACCCCACGACGACCACGGGGTAGTGGGATGCCAGCTCGCTCAACGGGGATGACAGCCTGCGCATGCTCACCTCTGGCGGCCTGGATCCGCCGCCTTTTCCAGATGCCGTTTTTATTCCCCACCGGTGACACCCGGGACGGCGGTCCGCATGCTGCGCGGTTCAACGGTGCGGATCCACTCCCCGTCCGTCCCCATGCCCCCCGCCTGCCCGAGAGGACAGGGTCCCTTCTGCCCGCCAGGACAGCAGACAGCCAACCCGCGCGGTCATTCCTGTCGGACAGACGCGAAGGGCGCGCATCCTTGAGGTGAAATCCGCCCGGGCCCCGCCGGGCGCGAGGGTCCAAAACCTGTCCGACTGTCGGACAGGTTCCTCCGGTGCGCCCCCGGCAGGGGCGGCCCGTCAGGGCTCTCGCCTTCTCAATCCGTGGACAGACTTCGGGCCTAGAAGAAGCGGCGCACCACCCAGGCGCCCAGGCTGAGCAGCACGGAGAGGAGGAACATGGACGCCAGCGGCGCGTAGACGCGCGTGTTCCCGCTCTCCACGCGAATGTCCCCGGGCAGCCGGCCGAACCAGGAGAAGGCGCCGGCCCACACCAGCAGTCCCACGACGGCGAGCCCCAGGCCCGCCACCACCAGCATCAACCCCACGGACTTCATCCGGGACTCCCCTCCTCCAGCTCCGCGGCCTCGCCCCCCGCGCGGCGGAAGGCGTTCACCAGCCGGTGCGCGTGGCGCGTCGTCTCCGGCTCACGGTAGCGGGGGCTGGCCTTCAACACCCACTCCACGGCGGTGTCCAGGTCCATGCGGTGGCCGGGGGAGACATACACGGGGCTGACGCCGGTGCGGGTGCGGACCGCCATGCCCACCACCTCGCCCTTGTGGGTGATGGGGGACGTGGCGCCCCGCCGCTCCGCGAGCTTCCCGGGCGTGCCCACCAGCAGCGACTTGGCGCAGCCGATGGAGGGGATGTCGAACAGCAGCCCTCCGTGGCAGGCGATGCCCACCCGTCGCGGGTGCGCGGTGCCCTGGCCGTCGAAGACGAGCACGTCCGGGCGGACGGTGAGCCGCTCCCAGACGGCGGCCAGCACCGGCAGCTCGCGGAAGGACAGCAGCCCGGGGACATACGGGAACGTCAGCGTCGCCGTGGCCACGGCGCGGGCCACCGGCTGAAGCGTCTCCGCGTCGAGCACCACCATGCCGCCATAGCCGGTGTCGTTGCCCTTCTCCGTGGAGATGTCCGCGCCCGCCAGGCGGGTGACGCGCAGGCCCGGAGGCGGTTCGAGGATGAGCTGCTCGCGCAGGCGCTTCTGCAGCGCCACGGCCTCCGTGGGCGTGACGTTCCAGGGGTGCGGTGCTCGCGGTGACTCCATGCGTCTCCTCCCGTGAACCCAACACTGTGCATCCTCTGGCCGGAACGTGACGGCCGCCCCCCTTCCCCACGTCCAGGAGGCGACGGAGGCCAGGGCGCGGCTGCTCACGCGGCCGGACTGTCAGGAAGCGCCGGGGGGCGCCGTCCCGGGCCAGGGTTCTCTTCCCTGGAGGCACGCGACCATGGCGACGCTCAACATCACCTATGACGGACACTCGGCGGACGTGCCGGTGGAGCTGGAGCGGCACATCAGCGACGCGGACGTGCGCCGCATCGCGGTGGAGCTGGTGCGCTCGGGCGGAGTGCCGGGCCTGCACCGCTTCCAACTGGGGGACGAAGCCTTCCAGCACTACGTCGTGGACCGCTTCCGGGGCGCGCACGGCGAGGAGCGCATCTACCTGCGTCCGAAGGTGCCCTTCGGGGCGTGCTGAGGGCGGCCGCCATGCGCATCGTCTTCTGTGGCGTGGGGGCCATCGGGTCCGCGGCGGCGCTGCTGTGCCGCAACCTGGACGCGACGTTGGTGTTCATCGACTTCGACCGCGTGGAGTCGAAGAACCTGCTGTCGCAGGCCTACGTGAAGCCGTCCGTCGGGAAGAACAAGGCGGAGGCGCTGAAGCTCCAGCTGCACAACCTGCACGGCGTGAAGGCGGAGTCCTTCGGCGTGCGCGTCACGCGCGACAACGTGGAGGCGCTGTGCAAGGGCGCGGACCTGCTGGTGGACGCCTTCGACAACCAGGACAGCCGCCAGCTGCTCAGCGACCACGCCCGGAAGACGGGTGCGCCGCTGGTGCACGGCGCGGTGTCCGCGGACGGCCTGTTCGGACTGGTGCGCTGGGATGAACGCTTCACACCCGACGCCGAGGACGCGCAAGGCCAGGCCACCTGCGAGGGCGGCGAACACCTGCCCCTCTTGGGCCTGCTGGCCGCGACGCTCGCGCGGGCGGTGCAGGACTTCCTCGAGCACGGGGTGAAGCGGGACGCGTTCGTGAACCTGAACGCCGTCACCCCGGTCGCGGGTCAGGGCTGAGCCGTCGCGGTCAGCCCGCCCGCGCCAGGGCCTCGCGCTCCTCGTCGAAGCGCACGAGCGCCTGGACGATGTCCTCCTTCGAATCCGTGAGGAGCAGGTGCCGCGCGTACTCATGCCCCTGGGCCAGGTGCTCCAGCAGCGGGTACACGGGCCGCGTCTTCGTCCAGAACTCGCGGCCCAGGAAGAGCATGGGGCTGATGACGCCCACGGTGTTGTAGTGGTTCTGGCACGCGTCCTGGAAGATCTCCTGCACGGTGCCCGCGCTGCCGGGTGAATAGACGACGCCGCCCCGGGCGATGGTGAGCAGGCCCTCCTCGCGCACGCTGTTGGCGAAGTACTTCGCGATGCGCGTGGCGAAGGGGTTGGGCGGCTCGTGGCCGTAGAGCCAGGTGGGGATGCCCAGGCTGTCGCCCATCGCCGTCGCGTCGAGCAGGGGCCACATGGCGCGCACCTCGAAGGCGCGCGCGAGCCAGTCCCGGTCCTTGTAGGACGGAGCCCGCGCCAGCACCGCGAGCGCCGCGTCCAGGTCTTCATCCGGCCGAGAGGCGAACCACGCGCCCAGGTGCGTGGCCTCCATGGCGCCCGGGCCGCCGCCGCTCACCAGGAAGAAGCCCAGGCGCGCCAGCGACCGGGCCAGCTCCGCCACGGAGCGGTAGGCCTCCTGGCCCCGCAGCATGGAGTGGCCCCCCATGATGGCCACCACCCGGCGGGGCCTGCCCTGGTCCAGCAGCGCCTCCTCCAGCGCGTCGCTGATGGCGTGGTCGTGAAGCCGCTGCGCCAGGGTCTCCAGGATGGAGGGAGGATGCGCCCCGCCGCGCGAGTTCCAGTGCGCGTAGATGCGCGCATCCAGCGTGTCCGCGTAGGTGTCCGGGCGGGTCGGGTCGAAGCCCGCGTACAGCTCCTCCGGCGTGTAGAGGCTGCCCCGGTACGGGCAATAAGGCAGCCCGGAGAACGGCGGGAACACCATGGCGCCCCGCGCGAGGACCTGTTGCAGGGTCGCGGGCTCCAAAAGACAGCCCAGGAAGACGGTGCCGGTGAGGTCCGCCTTCAGCAGCGCGTCGCCCCACGCGCGCAGGTCCAGCCCCTGGAGGATGACGTTGGCGAGGCCGCGGCCGTCGCGAAGGTGCTGCTCGAAGGCAGCCAGGGTCTCGAGTTCCGTCATGGGTGTCTCCGCGAGGTGCGTGTCAGGAGCGGCATTATCGCCCCGTCATTTCCTCCCAGAAAGGAGGGATGCCCATTGCAGATCCGAAACACGCTGGACCCGAAGCGCCCCGCCACGAAGGTGACCTCTCTGGAGAACCTGGAGCTGGCCACCGCATCCTTCCGTGGCGGCGCGCCCGGGACCTGACGCTCGCACCCGCCCCCCGGTGACCCGGGAGGCGTGACGAGGGCCGGGTTCCCGAAGGGGGACCCGGCCCTTGTCGTGTCCGGGTCCTCCCTCGAAGGTTTCCCCAGACATCGGGATGTAGCTCAGCCTGGTTGAGAGCGTGCGCCTCGGGCGCGCAAGGTCGCTGGTTCGAATCCAGTCATCCCGACTTCAAATCCAATCAAAGACACACCCCGCCGGGGTAGCCCAACTTGGTAGAGGCGCCGCGCTCAGAACGCGGAGGTTGCGGGTTCGAATCCCGCCTTCGGCACACCTTCAGGTCTGGCAATCCCAACGGGATGCTGGGCCCACCCGCCGCACCACGCCTGATTGAAGCCGTGGTCCCGGCCCCCTCATCGTGGTGGCGAGCCTGACCCATGGAATGGACAGTCAGCTGCTGCACGTTCGGATGGCACCCAGGTCATTCCTTGCGAGTTTTAAAGCATTGATTCATGGGGTCATCGTCTCCTCTCACGAGCTGGCACTTCATTCCGGCCCGCCAGCATTTCGAGGGGGACGAATTTGAACCAAGGCATACACATCCGAACCGTTTTCCTCCTGATGTCCCTGGGAGTGCTGTCCATTGCCTGTGGTGGTTCCACCACGCCTCCCCCGCCACCTGAGAACCTGCGCCCGGTGGCCCGTGCGGGCTCCTCCCAGGAGGGGGTGGTGGACCATGCCGTGGAGCTGGACGGCAGCGCGAGCAGCGACCCGGAAGGCCAGTCACTCAGCTATGCGTGGACCGTCGTCTCCGCCCCGTCCGGCAGCAAGGCCGCGCTCTCCCAGCAGTCCTCCGCGAAGCCTTCCTTCACCCCTGACCTGGAGGGCGGCTACGTCCTCAGGCTGGTGGTCAGCGACGGTACGCACGAGTCCGAGCCGGCCTTCCTCACGCTCTCCGTGCGGAGCGCCGCCCCCACCGCGCGCCCGGGTGCGTCGCGCACCGTGCTCAGCCGCAAGCCGGTGAAGCTGGATGGCAGCGAGAGCACGTCCTCGACGGGTGAGCCCCTCTCCTTCACCTGGTCCTTCGCGTCCGTGCCCGAGGGCAGCGCCACCACGCTGCGGGATGACACCGCGATGAAGCCCACCTTCGTCCCCGACCAGGATGGCGACTACGTCATCAGGCTCGTCGTCAGCGACGGGAAGCGCGCCTCCGCGCCGGCACTCCTCAAGGTGACGGCCGAGAACCGGGCGCCCGTGGCGGACGCCGGTGCCGACCGCGTGGCCATCGTCGGCACGTCCGCGACCGTGCCGGGCAAGGGACAGGACGAGAATGACGACCCCCTGACCTTCGCCTGGACGCTCAGCCGCAAGCCCATGGGCAGCACCGCCACCCTGCGGCAGGCTAATACCCAGACACCCTCCCTCTCGCTGGACGTCGAAGGCAGCTACGAGCTGTCACTCGTGGTGGAGGATGGCCGGGCCGCGAGCCCCGCGGACACGGTGGTCATCACCGCCCAGCAGCCCTCCGTCCACAGGCTCAGCCATCGCGTCATCGACGCCGAGTACAGCAAGGCGCTCGACCGGGTGGTGATGGTCGCCACCAACCCCAACGCCCTCTACCTCTACGACCCGTCCACGCAGACGGAGACCTCGGTCGCCCTGCCCACGACCCCCACAGCCGTCAGCGTGGGACCGGACGGCCTGTTCGCCGCGGTGGGCCATGACGCGAACATCTCCTACGTCGACCTCTCCGCGCCGCGACTAGTGAAGACGGTGCCCGTCACAGCCGATGTCTTCGACGTCGTCCTCGCCGGGAATGGCTTCGCGTATGCCTTCCCGCGCACGGACCAGTGGGTGTCCATCCACTGCATCGACCTGGTCTCCGGCGTGGAGACGCTGAGCAGCTTCTGGTCCATCCGCGCCGGCACCCGGGCGCGCCTGCATCCCGGGGGGATGGCCCTCTACGGCGCGAACAACGGACTGTCGCCGGACGACATCGAAAAGTATGACATCAGCAGCGGCACCGCGCAGATGCTCTACGACTCGCCCTACCACGGGAGCTATTACATGTGCGGGAACCTGTGGTTCTCCGAGGACGGAGCCCGCATCTTCACCGCCTGCGGCAACACCTTCCGCGCCTCCAACGCCAGGAACGAGGACATGACGTACTCGGGCGCGCTCCCCGATGCGGCGTCCATTGGCCACCTGACCCACTCCACCGCGGCCGGCCGCATCGCGCTGGTCCTGGAGAGCTACTGGAGCACCACGGTGGGCAAGGAAGTCCGGCTCTACCACCCGGACTTCCTCGGCTTCGACCAGAGTATTCCGTTGCCGCGCTTCAAGGTGAATGGCACCTCGCACGACAGCTTCGGCCGCTTCGTCTTCTACTCCGCCGCGGGCGACAGGCTCATCACGGTGGTGCAGGCCGCCTCGAGCTCCGGCCTGCTGAACGACTACGGCGTCGTCACCTTCTGACCGCCGCGCACGGCCCGGGTGCCGCTCCGGTCCCGGGCCGGTAGGGCACATTGCCATGTCTCTCCAGACATGACGTCATTCAATCCATGACACGAAGAACAACGCAGTCATGGGCGTGCCTCGCGGTGGTCCTCCTCACTGTCGCGGCGGGGTGTGGTGGCCCCCAGGAGCCAGCGGCGGGTACGGGTGAGGTGCACCTGGTCAGCGCCATGGCGCAGGCGCTCTCCTCGTCCGATGTCGCCTCCGTGGTGGTGGAGGTCACCGCAGCGGACATGCCCACCCGCACCGCGAGCCTCGTGAAGACGAATGGCCAGTGGAGCGGCATCCTCGGCAACCTGCCCGCGGGCACGCTGCGCACCTTCACCGCCGAGGCCTTCAATGGCAGTGGGACGAAGCTCTACGCGGGAACGGCCACCCACGTCACCATTCTCGCCCAGCAGACGACGGCGGTTTCCATCACGCTGCAGGAGGCCAATCCGGCGGCGCCTTTTGAGAATGCCGCGCCCCGGATTGTCTCGCTGTCGGCCGCGCCCGGCACCGTCGGCCCCGGGGGCACGGTGAGCCTCCAGGCGGCCGCCTCGGACGCCAACCCTGGCGACACGCTGACGTACAGCTGGAGCGCGCCCTCGGGCAGCTTCGCCCAGGCGGGCAGCCTCTCCACCACCTGGACGGCGCCCGCGTCCGCGGCCACCGTGCCTCTGACCCTGACGGTCACCGATTCAAAGGGTGCCCAGGGAAAGGTGACCTTCAACGTCACCGTCACCACCGGCAAGGGGGACGCCACTGTCAACGCCTCCATCAACACCTGGCCTCAAGTGGACAACATCTCCGCCAGCGTCACCGCCCTGGAGGTGAACGAGTCCACCACCGTCTCCGCCACGGCCTCTGACAGTGACGGGGACTCCCTGACCTACCACTGGGCGGCCTCCTGCCCGGGCACGTGGACCGACGCCCACTCCGCCACCGCGCGGTTCACCGCCACCGCGCAACCCTCCAGCAGCGCGTGCAACAACTGCACGCTCACCGTCACCGTCACGGACTCCCGCGACGGCCAGCCCGTTGGCGGTCAGACCACGGGCACCTTCACCCTCTGCGTGGGCCCCAAGCAGACGGCCACCTTCCCGCCCGACATCACCGAAACCTTCCAGTCCGCCACCTCCACGTCGGCCCAGGGCACCGTCACCTTCCGCCTCAAGGCGGTGGACCCGCAGGGCAGCGCCCTGGGGTTCTCCTGGGCGGCGACCGCGGGGACTCCTGGCACGCCGACCTCCAGCGCCAACACCAGTGAGGTGGCGTGGACAGCGCCTGCGTGCGTGCCGGCGGCTCCCCCCACGATCACCGCCACGGTCACCAACGCCCTGGGGGGCGTCTCCACCCATTCCTTCACCGTGACGGGCCTTCCCGCGTGCGTGAACTCGGGGTGGGTCTCGACGGCCGCGATGGTCAGCGCTCGCTATGGCCACACGACGACGCTGCTGCCCGGAGGCAAGGTCCTGGTCGCGGGCGGGCAGAACAGTGGAATCCGTTCGACGACGGAGGTGTATGACCTCACCTCGGGCAGCTGGAGTGCAGGCGCCAGCATGGCCTCCAATCGCACCCAGTACGCGGCGGCGCTGCTCAATGGCAGGGCCCTGGTCCTGGGAGGCATCTCCACGGGGAACGCCGTCCTCGCGGCGACCGAGCTGTACGATCCAGCCTCGGGCTCCTGGAGCGCCGCAGCCGCCATGACCTCCGCGCGTGCTCGGCAGACGGTGACCCGGCTGCCTGATGGCAGGCTGCTCGTCACGGGGGGATACAACGCCAACGGGGCCCTCGCGACGGCGGAGCTGTATTCGTCGGCCACGGGCACCTGGACCGCCGCGCGCTCCATGGCTTCTCCTCGCGAGAACCACACGGCGACGCTGCTCGACAACGGCAAGGTGCTGGTGACGGGGGGAATCAACGGCAGCGCGCATCTCGCGACGGCGGAGTTGTACGACCCTGTCTCGAACACCTGGAGCACCGCGGGCTCCATGGCTTCTGCTCGCGGGGAGCACACGGCGACACTGCTCAACAATGGCAAGGTGTTGGTGACGGGAGGGCTCAACGGCACCACGCCTCTCGCATCAGTGGAGGTGTACGACCCGGCCTCGAACACCTGGAGCGCCGCGAGCTCCATGAGCGCGTCTCGCTACCAGCACACGGCGACGCAGCTCGACAATGGCAAGGTGCTTGTCGTGGGAGGATTCAACGGCGTCAACATCGCGGCGGCGGAGTTGTACGACCCGGCCTCTGGCGCCTGGAGCGCGACCCAGCCAATGGCTTCGTCTCGGCGCATCTACACGGCGACCTTGTTGCCCGATGGCAGGGTCTTCGTCGTGGGGGGATTCAACGGAAATCCCCTCACCGCGGCGGAGCTCTACACCCCCTGAGCCCCACCACGGCTCGTGGGCACGCCTCGCGCCGGGCAACGAGGAGCAGCTCGCCCGGCGCAGGCGGCAATGAGAACGGGACAAGACGGCTTGAGCAGCGCCTTCACGCGGAGCGATGCGAGCCCGTATCGTCGGTCGGTCCGTGCTTGTCCCCCTCGATGCGGCGATAGAGGAAGTACGAGTAGAGCACGGGAGTCACCGCCGCGACGGCGACCGCCACAAGCACGGGGACCGGACCACCACCGAGAAGCCCCGAAGCGAGGACGATGATTCCCGCGAGGACGAAGAGCCTCCCTCCCAGGCGATGGGTGCGCAGCCAGACCTCGTCGCTCGCGAGCGTCCAGGGCGTCCGGATTCCACAGAAGAAGTTCTTCGTGAACTTCCCCATGTAGTTGCCCAGGACCATGAGGACCAGGCCCGCACCCGCGGGAACCACGCGCCCCATCGGCACGGACACGCCGATGCCCGAGAGCAGGACCAGGGCATTGAGCAGAAACAGGAACGCGACCAGCGTCGCCTGGATGCCCTCGAAGACGCCCTGGAATCGCTCCACGCGGTAGCCCCTGGGCGAAATCCGCGGCACGGCCACCAGGACCAGGTACACGGCAGCCATCACCAGCGGCAGGACGAAGGGCCCCCAGGGTTTGGGCGTGTACCCATCCACCACCCCCCTGGCATTCCAATGCGTGGGGATCGACTCCGGCAACTGGCCGTAGAGCATGAAGGCCATCGCGAACGCCACGGCGACGAATCCCAGACTCAGCACATGGGCTCGGCTGATTCTCATGGCTGCTCTCCATTCCCCTTTTCGACCTTGAAGAGGTCAAGAAGGACGGCCGCTACGTCCTCGAACACGGTCGTGTTGAGGGAGTAGACGATTTGCTGCCCGCGGCGCTCACAGCGCACCAGGTCCGCGGCCTTGAGCACGTTGAAGTGATGCGACAGCGACCCCTTCGTGATGTCGAACGCCTCAGCGAGCTCTCCCGCTGACTTCGAGCCGCCCTGCAGGAGCTTGAGCACCTTGCGCCGGGTCGGGTCTGAAATGGCCTTGAAGACCTCCTGCGTTCGCATCATGACCTTTTGATATTTTGAATAACTTCAAAATAACGCCTGAGGAAGCGATGTCAAGTGGACTGCAGAGGTTACAGGGACTTGGGGGCCTACCGAGCCCTCGAGCCCGAGCGCCCCCAGCAGGTCCGCCCCTGGTGACTGCAAACATCAACGCTTGATGGCAGTCACCAGGGGCAGGCCCGGGGCACGGGCGGTGCCTCACGCGAGCTCAAGGAAGATCAACGGCTTACGCATGTCCTGGAGAGGCCGGGGCGTTGGCATGCCCGCTGCTATGGGGGTCCTCGTCGCTGAGAGCAGCACTTACTCCCCTTCCAGAAAAGAGACACGTCATGGCCATCCGCTCCGTTCGCAGCCCCTCCACCCGCCCCAGCCCCTCCCCCACCAAGCCGGGCGCCGCGGACGCCGCCTCCAAGCCCAACAAGCCGGGCGCCGCGGACGCCGCCTCCAAGCCCAACAAGCCGGGCGCCGCGGACGCCGCCTCCAAGCCCAACAAGCCGGGCCTTCCGGAC
>NZ_RAWC01000245.1:0-13518 GCF_003611685.1 Corallococcus sp. CA049B
GGGTGGGGCGGCGCGGGCCTTGATCACGAAAGGGGGCCAGGGGACAGGCGTGCCGCCGTGAGGCCGCGGGTCCCCGGAGGGCTCCCTTGTGTCCCGCACCCGCCATTTCCATCTCAGACGGGAACCCATCCGCGGAGGGCGCCCGGCGCAGGTAGCGCGCGGGGGCTGCCACGCCTTCCTGCCCCCACGCGGGCCCATGAAGATCCATCACCTCACGGTGGCCGAGAGCCTGCGCAGCCTGGACAGCCGCGCGGACGGGCTGGCCAGCGCCGAGGCGGAGCGCCGCCAGCACGAGTTCGGCCCCAACGAGGTCTCCCATGCGCGGCAGGCGTCGCTGGTGCGGCGCTTCCTGCACCAGTTCACCCACTTCTTCGCGCTCGTGCTCTGGGCCGCCGCGGCCCTGGCCTTCGTGTCGGCGTGGCAGGAGCCCGGCCAGGGCATGGGGACGCTGGGGTTCGCCATCCTGGGCGTCATCCTCGTCAACGGGGTGTTCTCCTTCATCCAGGAGTACCGCGCGGAGCGGGCGCTCGCGTCGCTGCGCCGGCTGCTGCCCGGTGAGGTGAAGGTGCTGCGCGACTCCCAGGTCTGTCTGCTGCCGGCTTCAGTGCTGGTGCCGGGCGACGTGCTCCTCCTGGAGGAGGGGGATCAGGTGCCCGCGGACGCGCGCGTGCTGGAGACGCATGCCGCGCGGGTGAACAACGCCACCCTCACCGGGGAGTCCGTTCCTGAGCTTCGCGCGGCCGGGCCCAGCGACGAGGAGGACCTGGTGCACAGCCCCAACGTGGTGCTGGCGGGCACCTTCCTGACCACCGGGCGGCTGCGGGCGCTCGTCTTCGCCACCGGCATGCAGACGGAGTTCGGCCGCATCGCCCACCTCACCCAGGCGACGGCGGCGGAGCTGTCCCCGCTGCAGCGGGAGATCGTCCGGCTGGGACACATCGTCGCGGCGCTGGCGACGGCGCTCGGAGGCGTCTTCTTCCTCATCGGCCGCGCGTTGGGGCTCCCTCCCTGGGAGAACCTGCTGTTCGCCATCGGCATCATCGTGGCCAACGTGCCCGAGGGGCTGCTGCCCACCGTAACGCTGGCGCTGGCCATGGCGTCGCAGCGCATGGCCCGGCGCAACGTCGTCGTGCGCGACCTGGTCTCCGTGGAGACCCTGGGCTCGGCGACCGTCATCTGCACCGACAAGACAGGTACCCTCACGGAGAACCGGATGGAGGCGCGCGCCCTGTTCGTCGCCAGCGGCCGTCATGCCGTCTCGCCCCAGGCGCTGGCCGCGCTCGCCGCGCAGGCCTCGAGCCTGTTCGAGGGCGCACGGCTGTGCCACTCCCTCCAGGAGGTGCGTCGCGACGGGAAGCCGGTGCTCGCGGGCGACCCGATGGAGGTGGCGCTGGTGCACCTGGGCACCCGGGCGCGGCCGGATCCGCTGGAGGCGCGGCGCGAGGACGAGCTGCCCTTCGACCCCGAGCGCAAGCGCCTCTCCACCCTGCACCGCATGCCGGAGGGGCGCGTCCTCCACACAAAGGGCGCGCTGGAGTCCGTGCTGTCCCTGTGCCGGGAAGTGGAGACGGAGCAGGGCGTGCGTCCGCTGACGCCGGAGGTGGCCGGGCGCTTCCGGAGCGCGGGCGAGGCGCTTGCCCGCGAGGGACTGCGGGTGCTCGCCTTCGCGTACCGGCGCCTGCCGGAGGGGGTGGCGCCGTCGCAGTGGGAGGAGGACCTGGTGCTCTCGGGGCTGGTGGGCCTGGAGGACCCCATCCGCCCGGAGGTGCCGGCGGCCATCCAGCGGTGCCGCGAGGCGGGCATCCGCGTCATCCTCGTCACCGGGGACCATCCGAGCACGGCGGAGGCGGTGGCCCGGCAGGTGGGGTTGGTGCGCTCGGAGCGGCCACGGGTGCTCACCAGCGCGGAGCTGCGGCGGCTGTCGGACACGCAGTTGCAGATTGCCCTGGACGCGCCCGAGGTCCTCTTCGCCCGCGTGGCCCCGGTGGACAAGCGGCGCGTGGTGATGGCCCTCAAGCGCAAGCGCGAGGTGGTGGCCGTCACCGGGGACGGCGTGAACGACGCGCCCGCCTTGAAGGAGGCGCACATCGGCATCGCCATGGGACTGGCGGGCACCGACGTGGCGCGCGAGGCCGCGGACGTGGTGCTCGCGGACGACAACTTCGCCAGCATCGTCGCCGCGGTGGAGGAGGGGCGCGCCGTCTACGCCAACATCCGCAAGTTCCTCACGTACATCCTCACCTCCAACGTCCCGGAGGTCGTCCCCTACCTGGCCTTCGTGCTGCTGCGCATCCCGCTGCCGCTGAGCATCCTGCAGATCCTCGCGGTGGACCTGGGCACGGACATGCTGCCGGCGCTGGCCTTGGGCGCCGAGCCACCCCATGCCCGGGTGATGCACCAGCCGCCCTCGGCCTTCCGGCAGCGGCTGCTGGACGCGCCGCTGCTGCTGCGCGCCTACCTCTTCCTCGGGGTGATGGAGGCCGCGGCGGGCATGGCCGCGTTCTTCTTCGTGCTGGAGCGCGGCGGATGGAGCTACGGCGAACCGCTGGCGTGGAACGCGCCACTGCATCTGCGGGCCATGTCCGCGTGCCTGGCAGCCATCGTCGTGATGCAGGTGGCCAATGTGCTCTTGTGCCGGACGGAGCGCGCGCCCACGTTCTCCGTGCGGCTGCGCGACAACCCGCTGATGCGGGTGGCCGTGGCGGTGGAGCTGCTGCTGCTCGGGTTCATTCTCTATACGCCTTGGGGAAACCACGTCTTCGCCACGGCCCCGCTGCCCGTGTCGTTGTGGCTCTTCGTGCTGCCGTTCGCCGTGGGGATGCTGGCGCTGGAGGAGGGGCGCAAGGCGTGGGTGCGGCGCCCATGAGCTGGAGGGCGGGAGCGCCGTCCCATCGAGAAGGCGCTCATCAATCCAGAGGCACACGCTACCTGGGGCCGTGGGGACATGGCCGTCAGCGTCCTGGATGAGCACGCGAGCCCCCGCGCGCCAGGGGTTGCATCCGGCCGCGGCCGTGCGCTGCGTCCATATGAGGAGGACGCGCGCGGGGAGGCCCCGCCACCACGTCGTGTGACTCGACGCACGGCCGCGACGTCCAGGGAGGCGCCATGTCGCTCGCAAGGTTCTGCCGTAAGCCGGTGGCCATCATCCAATCCACGCAGAGCGTGGCCGAGGCCGCGGAGACACTTCGCGACCAGCACGTGGGCGCGCTCGTCGTGGTGCAGGAGGACCTGCGTCCGGTGGGCATGCTGACGGACCGGGACATCGTGACCCGGGTGCTGGCCGCGCGGAAGGACGCCACCGCCACCTCCGTCGCGGACGTCATGTCACCCAAGCCCTTCGTGGCCCGCCTGACGGATTCCATCGACATGACCCTCTTCGCGCTCCGGCAGCACGGCGTGCGCCGCCTGCCCATCGTGGACGAGCAGGGACGCGTGGCGGGGCTCGTCTCGCTCGACGACCTCTGGGTGCTGCTTTCCGCGGAGCTGGACCAGACGGCCGCCGTCGTGCGCGACAACCAGGGGCCGTGAGGCGGCTCCCGCCAGGACCGCTGGATGGGCGGGGGCGCCACTCGGCGTCCCTCAGCGTGGCCCGGTGGGGCCGGAGTTGACCAGCGCGCCGCCGCCGAAGTCCGGCGAGCCCTCGTATGTGCCGACGACGATGTTGGCGCCGTCCCGGTCCGTGGTGACGTCCCCTGGCAGGACATCACCTCCTAGTGAGCCCACGCCCCGGCGCACCCAGCGCGTCTGGCCCCCGGCATGCCGCGTGTCCAGCGAGACCTCCGATGCCTGGGGCCCGGACGTCTCCACGGGCTCCGGAGCACAGCCCGCGCCCAGCGCCACGCCCGGCCCCCACCCCGTGATGGCCCACGCCTTCATGCCCGTCATCGCCGCCTCCGGCCCGCTGGAATCCGCGCCCGTGGAGGGCGCGGTGCGGAAGGAGGGTTGTCAATGCCCGCCGCCTCGCACACCCGTGCGGAGGTCGCACGGGCGTGTTGGCGCGCCTGGAAGGGCGGACCGGGTGCTTACGCCTTGCCCTTCTTCTCGCCTCCACCGATCTGGATGCGCTTGGGCTGGACCTCGGGGCGCTTGGGGACGTTCAGGGTGAGCACGCCGTCCTTCAGCTCCGCGCTGACGTGGTCCACGTCCACGCCCTCCGGGACCGTGAAGGTGCGGCTGAAGCTGCCGTGGCTGCGCTCGAACGTGAAGTAGCGCTCGCCCTCCTCGCGCTTCTCCTCCTCGCGCTTGCCGCTGATGGTCAGCCGCTGCCCCGTGACGGAGATCTCCACGTCCTCCTGCTTCATGCCCGGCAGGTCCGCCTTGAAGACATAGGCGTCCTTCGTCTCCTTCACGTCGAAGTCCGGGGCGAGCGTCCAGCCCTCCTCGCCTCCTGGCATCATCCTGCGCAGCAGCGCCGCCGGCTCCGAGTGGAGCAGCTCATGCATCTGCGCGAACGGGTCCCACGTCTGCTCGCTGCGCGCGAGCTCCCGCGCGCGCCGGATGGGAAGCAGTGCCATGACTCATCTCCTCGCCGGTGCCGTGTGCCGCGCGGCATGCGCGGGGGCCTCCGGCTCCATGGGAACGATGAATCGTCACGTCCGTGATGCAATGGGCCGGGCCGGCTTCGCCCTGCGCCCGGTCCCCGCGCCGCCACCCTGCGGAGGGGCTCACCCCCACTGGAGGACAAGGGCCCCGTCACCCTCCAGCACCGTCCGCGTCCGGGGAGCCAGTCGGCGGGCCTCGCGGTCCATGACGCCGCACAGCCACTCGGCGTCCCTCAGCGTGGCCCGGTGGGGCCGGAGTTGACGCAGCTGCATCGGGACCATGCGCAGGCTGACGAGCTGGCCGCTCATCGGTGCCACTGACGCCAGGTACATCAAGGCCAGGTCCGGCCGGTAGTCCTCGTGGCCGTGGATGCCCTCATAGTCGTTCAGGAAGTCGCCGCAGCCGTGGAGGATGAGCTTGCCCTGGTGGACTTCAATGCCGCGGGGGTGGTGCGAGGAGTGGCCGTGGACGACGTCCACTCCGGCCTCTTCGATGAGCGCATGGGCGAAGGCCCGCTGGGCCTCCGGCACCGCGTAGCCCCAGTTTCCGCCCCAGTGGATGGAGGCGAGGACGACGTCTCCCTTTTGCTTGATGGACGCCACCCGCTCGCCCAGACGCCGCGCCGTGGCGAGGGACAGGTCGGGCAGCAGGTCCACGCCCGGCCTGTTCATTCCCGCCGCCCACGCTGGCGGGATGCCGCTGCTGTCGTCTCCGAACGAGAACACGACGACCCGCTTCCCAGCTCCTACCTCCAGGCAGGTGGGGCGCCGGGCCTCCTCCAGGTCTTCTCCCAGCCCCGCGGTGGCGATTCCCAGGCGACGGAGGGTGGTCAGCGTCTCCGTCAGCCCCGGGTAGCCCCAGTCGAGCACGTGGTTGTTCGCCATCGCGCAGCAACTGACTCGGGCCGCCGTGAGACAGGCGGCGTTCTCCGGATGCATGCGGTAGTGGATGCCCTTGTCGGGCCACCACTGCTCGCTCGTGGTGATGCTTGTCTCCAGGTTGATGATCCGGACGTCGGGCTCGGCCTGCGCCAGCGCGGCGAGCGCGTCTCCCCAGATTTCACCGAAGCCGACGGGCTTTCGGATGGGGCCGTTGCGCTCCTCGGCGAGCACGACGTAGTCCCGGGCATCCTTCAGGTAGGGCTCATGGATGCCGGGTGGAGCAGGGTGGGGCAGCACCTGATCAATGCCCCTGCCTGTCATCACGTCGCCGCAGAGGAAGAGGGAAATCAGCCTCTTGTCCTGGTGGCCAGGAGTCATCAGTAGGTGAGCGACTTCTTGGTGGTCACGGCATGGACGGAAGAGATGCGCTTCTCCACCTCTTTCGCGTCGTGGCCGCGCGGGCACTTCGGCGCTCGCTCGTCGTGCTCCTTCATGGACATGAACGCGGTGAAGGGCTCCTGGCACTTGCGGCAGAAGAACTCGTACATGGGCATGGCGTGCTCCCCCTTTGAAGAAAGCTGGGGTCCGTCACCGGCAGGTGGCAGGGCACGAGGCGCCATCCAGCCGCCGACGCGCCAGGCCGGGCTTATTGCCTGGAACATTCGAATGAATATGGAAGTGGAAACCCTGAACCGTCGAGGGCCGACAATTCCCAGGGGGTGGTGGGTGAGATGCCACCATTCCGTCGTGTAGGATTCGTGTCCCCAATCAGCTTCAACCGGAGGCAGGCCCTTGATCAGCTCTCTCATCCGCCAGGTCGTCAGCACGGTCCAGACGGCGGTCACGAAGCCTCCGGTGGCCCCGGCTCCGTCCACGCCTCCTTCCTCCGCGGCGCCGTACTTCCAGGACGGCCTGGACGCGGCGAAGGCCAGCCTCGTGAACCTCAGTGGCCATGGGAACACGCCCTCAGCTGTGACCGCCGCGAGCGTGGACTCGCCACTCACGAAGGCGAGCAGCGGGGAGAAGGTCGGTCCGGAGTTCATCCACCTGGGCGCGGGATGGACTCCGCAGGGGCAGGGCTACGACGCCGGGCGCGGGGAAGTGCTCACGACCTATTACAACGACGACCACCGGGTGCTCCTGTCCGTGCAGGACAAGGACTCGGGGAAGGAGACGCATCAGGCCGTGCTCGGTGGACCGCCGCCCGCGGGTCCTCCCAGCCATGGTGGTGGCGTCTCCACGGACGGCGACCACGTCTACGTCTCCGACACGGACCACATCTACGTCTACACGCGCGAGGAAGTCGAAGCCGCGCAGAGCGAGTGCCGTGAGGCCATGCCCTCGCAGGTCATGGATGTCCCGAAGCCTGAAGGCCTGACGGATCCGGCCACGGGCATCGGGCTTGTCTCCGCCGGCAGCTACATGACCGTGAAGGACGGCTACGCGTATGTCGGCGGCTACAGCAAGGACGGCGATGGCAAGGCCGGCGCTGTCTGGCGGTACAAGCTCGACGAGAAGACCGGCGAGCTCGTCGAGGACTCTCGCGAGGGCCCCATCCGTGCTCCGGACCGCGCGCAGGGGATGACCATCGTCGACGGCGGCATCATCTTCACCACGGGCGACAAGAAGCTCGTCTATCAGCCGTTCACGTCCACCGAGGACACGTTCTCGGCGGACATCGGCAAACGGGTGGACATCGGCAACGGGCTCATCGACCCCTACGCCCAGGGCGTGAACATCGTCGATGGCGAGATCTGGGTCACCTACGAGAGTGGCTCGCACAAGTACCGCGACAACGTGGACGAGCCCCGCGAGCACATCCAGCGCATCCCGCTGGAGGATCTGGACCTCGCGGCGGGATGCCTCACGGCGGAACAGCTCGAAGGCTGAGAGCATGTTGGGCTGGCGCGGGTGGGTGCTCCCCCTTGTGCTTGAAGGCCTCACCCACCACCCGCGCATGCGCCGCTACTCGAGCTTCGACGTGGCGTCGACGGTCAGCTCCAGTGTCGTGAGCGCCGGATCCTTGAGGATGTCCGCCGCGTTGAAGAGCACGGGACGGAAGTGCTTGCCGGAGAAGAGGTCCGCCTGGTCCGCGAAGTGCGGGGACGCCGGGTCGGCGGACTGCGCGTAGGAGAGGACCGCGTTCGCCTTGGGCCCTTCAGGCGTGAACTCCATCACCATGAGGAAGCTGGTCCCGAAGTCGACCAGGTAGCCTTCCGGCGTGAGCCCCGTGCCAGGGGAGAGCAGCGGGCCCTTCGGCTGGGACTGCGGCAGCAGCGTCGCGTTCGCGCCGGAATAACCGACGACGTTGGTGACGCCCTCGAAGGCCGCGCCGCCGTGCAGCGGCACCTTGCGGTCGCCCTTCCAGGCGAACTGCACGTCGCCCAGCTTCGTTCCCGCCGCGATGCCCGCCTTGCCCAGGAGCGCCACGGCCTCCGCCAGCTTCTGGTTCACCGGATCCACGCCGGTCTCCGGCGCGGGGACCAGCCCCGCTGGCGTCACCGCCGCCCGGGCCGGATCGAAGGGCTGCGCGAAGAGGGCGCCCCGGTCCACGAGGTCGGAGCGGTTGAAGCCGTTCAGGAACTCGCGCCAGACGATGGCGCCCTGGGAGTCCAGCTCCAGCCGGCCATCCCACGCTGCAATCAGCTGGCACGCCTCCGTGATGTCCACCGGCGCGCCGTCCACGACGACGGGATCCGCGCCCTGGCAGCGCTGCACCACGGCCGTGCGCAGCTGCTCCGCCACCCAGGTGCGGTTGCTCAGGATGGCCTGCTCGGCCTCCTCGCGCGTGAAGCGCCCATCGCTCCCGGCCGCCGCGGCGTCACCCTGCTCGGTGATGAGGGTGAGGTTCATGTGCGAGCGCGTGCTCATGCGGCCGCGCGTCCCGAAGATCTCGTAGAGGAAGGGCAGGTCGAGCAGGGGCTGGGCAGGGTTCGTGAACGTCGCCGGGTCATTCGCGTTCATCACGAAGTCCGTGCGGCGCAGCTGCGGCATGACGGTCGTCGGCACCAGTCCGTGCGACTCGCTGTCCAGGCCCACCCATTCGTCGCGGGACGTGCTGCCGTCCAGGAGGACGAGCCCCAGCGACGCGAACACCGGCGCGTCCGGCGTGGACTCGAGCGAGTCGCGGTACGCCGCGACGGTGGCGGGGCTCAGGTAGGGGACCCGGGACGCGTCCACGTAGCGCGTATCTCCATCCGCGCTCGCGAGCAGCGTGTTCACCCAGGGCGCTCCGCGCACGGTGCGCTCCACGTCCTCGGCTTCACCGAGGTCACGAGCCGTGTTCAGGCGCACCCAGTGCTCCGCGAAGCGCGGGTTGTCCTCCGTCGCGTCGCGCGTCGTGTACGCGGTCTCATCCGTCCAGTCCGCGCCGGGACCGGCCAGGATGGGGCCGTAGTGGCTGCGCCAGAACGTGCGCGTCTCCTGCGTCATGCCGCCGTCGTCCCCTCGCACGTTGACCGTGACGGTCCGCGACGTCATGCGGCGGGTCGTTCCGTCATAGACGTATGCCGTGGGGTCACCCGGCACGAGCTTGAGCCGGTACAGCGTGAGGTGGCTCGACGCCGTCACGGTGTGCGTCCACGCGAGGTCCCGGTTGAAGCCGATGTTGATCGCCGGCACGCCCAGCAGGGACACGCCGTACACGTCGAGCTTGCCGGGGATCGTCTGGTGGCTCTCGTGGAAGCGGAGGCTGCCTTCCCAGGGGAAGTGCGGGTTGGCCACGAGCATGCCCCGGCCGCTGGCGGTCTTCTCGCGGCCCAGCGCCCAGCCGTTGCTCCCCAGCTCATCCTTGCGCGGCGACAGCGCGAGCGGCCTCGACTGGAGCCGCTCGCCTCCCGTCCCAGCGCTCGGAGGGTGCGCGTTGCCCACGTAGCCGAGCAATGGCACCAGCGTGTCGAACAGCGACAGGTCAAAGTGATACGCGAGCAGATCGTACGCGCTGATGGGCTTCACCCACGCGGCGCCCCGGCAGGGCTCGGGACGCTGAGCCGCCGGCACGTCCGCGAGGTACTGGTTGTAGCCAGCGGCATAGCCCTGCACGAGGTCGCGCAGCTCCTGTGACTGCTCCGCGAAGCTGGCCTCGGCGCGGGTCCGCAGCGCGAGCCCCAGGTAGGTGAAGTCGCTTTCGAGGAAGGCGTCCTGCGGGCCCCGGCCCAGGTAGCGGGCGCGCTCGCCACGGACCTTGAGGAACTGATCCGCGAGGATGCAGACCGCGTCCTGCGCCTGCGCGTAGCCGATGCCGGCGCCCAGGCCGCGGTAGCCATCCGCCTGGATGTGGGGGACGCCGTAGGACGTGCGGTGCAGGGTGGCCTTGAGCGGGGATGGCGCCGGTGGATCGTCGTTCCGGCAGCCGCCAAACGCCGTCAGGGTCAGCAACAGGGACAGGGAGAAGCGGGAGGTGCGCATGTGTCACAGTCTCGCAAACGGGGCTGACCAGGATATTCGTTTTGTGCGCGTATTTCAGTCTGTGAGGGAGGGTGGTCCTGGCCTGCTTGTCTTGATTGAAGAATTATCATTGGGTTCAATGGTAGTCGCGTGTGCTGCTCCGCGCGCGCCGAGCCCTTCCCCGGGGGCCGCGCGGAAGTGAGTTCGCACGCATGTCCCAGGCCTCCCCGGCCCCCGTGACCTTTGATGCCTCGCCCGCCCAGCGCGGCCTGACGCTCGAACCCCGGACGCTGGAGGCCCTGCGCGAAGGCGTCGCCGCGCTGCCGGACAGCCCGTTCGCGTTGCGCGTCCATGAGTTGCTGGAGTGCCTGAGCCTGGGCGTGGCCGGGGCCTGCCTCCGCCGCATGCGCGAGTTCGACGTGCTGGCGCGCACGCTCCCGTCCCTGGGACGGCTGAGCCCGTTCGCGTGGGAGGGGCTGTTCTCGATCGGGGAGGCCATGGAGCGGCTCCATGCCCAGCGGCGCGTGCTCGGTCATCCGGCACGGCTCGCGGCGCTCCTGCTGCCCCTCGCGGATCCTCCGGCGCTGTCGGGCGTGGACGCGCCCGTGCCCCTGGCGGAGCTCGTGCTGGCGGGGGACGACGCGGAGCGGCCGCCGCTGGTGGAGGACGGGCTGGCGGTGCTGGCGGCGCAGCGGGTGTTGCGCCAGGGCCCTGACAGCGCGGGAGCCGCGGAGTTGCTCGGCTCGCACCTGCTGACGGAGGCGCTGGACGTGTACGCGCTCACGCTCGATGCCACGGGCGGCTCGCGGCAGGTCCTGGAGGCGTGGCGCGCGAGGCAGGGCGCATGAAGCTGTTGTCCCTGCTGTTCCAGGCGTCGAAGGGCCGCTTCCTGGCGTCCGTGCTGGCCGGGCTCGTGTCCGGCGCCTGTGGGGCCGGGTTGATCGCGATGATCAACCCGGCCCTCGCGCGCACCCAGGCCCATGGGGCCGTGGAGGTCTCGCTCTTCGTGGGGCTGGTCGTCGTGGCGCTGGTGTCGCGTATCGCGGCGCAGGTGTTGATCAGTCAGATCAACCAGGACTCGCTCTTCGACCTGCGCTTGAAGATGAGCGCGCAGATCGCCCGGGCGCCGTTGCGTCAGCTGGAGGAGCAGGGCTCCCACCGGCTCCTGTCCTGGGCCCCATCGACCTGGAGCTGCGCCCGGGGGAGCTGCTGTTCATCGTGGGCGGCAACGGCGGCGGGAAGACCACGCCCGCCAAGCTCCCGAGTGGGATACGGACCCGGATGCCTGTCCTGTTCGACCTTACAAGTAATCAAAGCTCTATTGGAAACTCAGAAATGCTGCACCGCGGACCGCTTCGTGAGCGCGATGACGGACCGGCTGTACGTCTTCGACCGGTAGTGGAATCAGGTGGCGGAATCGTCGCATCCGCTCTTCGGCGAGGTCCACGACATCCTGGTGAGCCGGATGGCGTGTGGGTGACGGCGACGGCGTCGGATGCGCTGATCAAGCTCGGGTGGGATGGCCACCTGCTGCGCTCGTGGAGCTGGCGCAAGGACGCCCAGTTGGCGGAGGCGTTGGGGCTCGCGGCCTGGGCCGGGGAGGGGGCGGAGGTCGACTATCGGGATCCGCGGCAGCTTCCGCCGCTCTATGACTTCGTCCACATCAACAGCGTGGCGCGCGCGCCGGAAGGACTGTTGCTGTCCTTCGGCTTCGTGGCGTCGGGTGCGACGCGCAGGTTCCAGAGCCTGCTGGGCCTTCCCGGACGGATCCTCGAGGGCATGGGCATGGACACCCCGCTGGCGAAGCCCTCGCGCATGTTCGCGATGCGCTTCCTGGGCGCCCGCTATTCGTCAGCCACCTGGCTGGGCGTGTTGCTGCCGGAGGACGGACCGGCGCGCATCGTGGCGCGTCAGGAGGGGGTGAAGATTCCCAACCACAACCTGCTCTGGAACGAAGACGCGCTCGTCTTCAACGACACGCACTCTTCCCAGTTCGTGAGCCAGAAGCTGGACCTCCACCAGGAGCGAAGCGAATTGCTCTGCAAGCTGGGTGACAACGTCCACGAATGCGTCTACGCCGTGCATGCGGTGCCGGACACGTTCGGGGAGCCTCCCGAGCAGCTCGGGTCTTCCGCCGCTCCACCGGTGGACGTCGCGGTGGACGTGGGTCCCCGCGCCGTGGCGGTGGGGAGCTGACTGACGGCGTCCCGGAAGGAGCAGGCCATGGCGTACATGCTGGTGGTGAGGCAGACCCTGGGCGGGAAGTCCCAGACGGCGGAGGAGAAGCGCGTCTCGGCGGACCGGATGGAGCGGATGCTGGGCTTCAGGGCGGCGCTCCAGGAGCGCGGCATCCTCGTGGCGGCGGACTCCCTGCGTTCGGACGAGGAGGGCATCCGGGTGGAGCGGCGCGACGGGAAGCTGAGCTTCAGCGACGGGCCGTTCACGGAGTCCAAGGAGATCATCGGCGGCTTCTTCCTCATCAACGTGGATACGCGCGAGGAGGCGGTGGAGTGGGCCACGCAGTGCCCCGCGGCGGAGTGGTCCACCGTCGAGGTCCGCCAGTGTGGTCCCTGCTACGACCCGTGAGCGGGACGAGCTTCATTCGCGAAGCTCGCCCCGGGAGAGCCAGAGGCCTGGCAGCAGGGGAAGGTAAAAGCTGAAGCCGCGGAACAGCACCGTCGCGGAGAGCGCCGCGGCCAGGGGCACGCCCATGAGCGTCAGCGCCCCGGTGGAGGCCGCCTCGAAGGTGCCCAGGCCTCCGGGGATGACGCCCAGGGTCCGCGCCAGCGCGGACAGCATGAAGGCGGTGAAGACGCTGGTGGGCGCCGCGTCCACACCAATGGCGCGCAGCAGGGCCCAGAGCGTTGCCGCGTCGAGCAGGTGGATGATGAAGTTGAAGCCTGTCGCCTCGGTGAGCACGCGGGCGCTGTGCGCCAGCTCCGGCGGCGCCTCGGAGAGGGCGTGCAGCAGCGTCCTCGCTCCCGGAATCCGCGCGAAGCCGCGGGGCGGCCGGTGGCCTGCGTCCCCCCGGGACAGGCGCAGGAGGAAGACGATGAGCGCGCCGCTGAGCGCGATGAGCACCGCCGTGGCCCCCCACACCAGCGCCCGCGCTTCGCCAATCCAGTCCGCCATGCCCAGCGCGACGAGCAGCGCGAGGATGAGCGCGGTGTAGTTGGTCATCGTCTCCACCACCACGCAGGCCATCACCGGCCCCCGCGCCACCCCGCGCCGCTCCAGGCCGTGGACGATGAGCGCCGCGCCGCTGATGCCGGCGGAGGGGAGGGCCTGGTCGACGAAGAGCTTCGCGAAGCTCATCGCGTAGAGGGCGCCCAGGGACACCCGGAAGCGCGTGCGCCGCAAGACCGCGCGCCATACCGCGGACTGCGACAAATACGTCGCCGCCTGGAGCAGCACGGCGACGAACAGCCACGCGGGGGCGGACTGCTTCAGCAGGCGCGCGAACTCGCGCTCGTCGGAGGCGCGCGCCACCACCAGGATGAGCGCGGCCAGCAGGGCCAGCCCGAAGCCCCAGCTGCGCCAGCCCCGCCGGGCCGCCACTTCCGGCAACCCTCCGCCCGGTCTCGTTTCAAGGGGACCGGGCCCCACATGCGGCCGGACTCCCGTCACGTCTGGGGCCTCGCGCCGTCCCACCCGCGAGACGGGCCTCCCCCGGTCATCCCGGGCCCGTGCCCTGGGGCGGTCCGGGGTG
>NZ_RAWC01000246.1:0-13335 GCF_003611685.1 Corallococcus sp. CA049B
GGCGATGACGCGGCGCCGGTTGTCGGGGCGGGGCTCGGGATCCGGTTCGTCGGCCTCCTCGGCGCCGGTGTCTTCCACCGGATCATCCTCCGTGGCGTGGAAGGTGCTGGGATCCGGCTCCGGCTCGATGACCTTCTCCTCGATGCGCAGGAGCGGCTCCTGCATCAACGCAGGGGCGCGCGCGGGGACAAGCAGCACGAGGCTGCAACACAGGCCGAGGAACGAGCGGAGCATCCGGACCTCCGATGATAGGCGACAGGCCGGACGATCCGAAATCATGTGGTGCCCACCGGCCGTGCTACAGGATCCCGCGGCGGGGGGGATTGCCCGGGAGTGAATGAATGGCGGCGCCTGGAAACGAGCTGGAACGACTGGTGGAGATCATGCGGCGCCTTCGGGCCGAGGGCGGCTGCCCGTGGGACCGGGAGCAGGACCTGCGCTCGCTGCGCCCCTACCTGACCGAGGAGGCGTTCGAGGTCCTGGATGAAATGGACCGCGTCTCCGACGGCGGCCCGTGGCGCCCGCTGTGTGAAGAGCTGGGGGACCTGCTCTTCCAGATCGTCTTCCACGCGCAGCTGGCGGCGGAGCTGGGCGAGTTCACGATGGCGGACGTCTGCGCGGCGATCAGCGACAAGATCACCAGCCGGCACCCGCACGTGTTCGGGGATCAGCAGGTGACGGGCGCCGAGCAGGTGCTGGCCAACTGGGCGCAGCTGAAGGCGGAGGAGCGCAAGAAGAAGACCGGGCGCGCGGGCTCCGTGCTGGACGGCGTGCCCACCGCGGCCCCGTCCCTGCTGCGCGCGGAGCGCCTGACGGAGAAGGCCAGCCGCATCGGCTTCGACTGGCCGGACCTGGCCGGGGTGCGCGGCAAGCTGGACGAGGAGCTGCGCGAGCTGGACGAGGCCATCGCGTCGGGAGACCGGGACGCCATCGAGCACGAGCTGGGGGACGTCCTGTTCTCGCTCGCGAACCTCGCGCGCTTCGTGAAGACGCCCGCGGAGGACGCGCTGCGCATGGCCACGCGCCGCTTCGTCACCCGCTTCCAGTACATCGAGGCGAAGCTGAACGAGGAGAACGTCCCCTTCGGCGGCGCCACGCTCGCGCACATGGAGCGCCACTGGCAGGCCGCGAAGGCCGTGGAGAAGGCGCTGCCTCCACCTGGACACCCGCCTCGCGCCTCCGTGGCCACCCTGCGCCTGGCGGTGCCGGACGTGGCGGCCCAGCGGGCCTTCTGGGATGAGCTGGCCTCCTGGATGGGCTGGGCCCCCACCCGGACGACGGATGGCACGGCGGCCTACACGGGCGCGGGGCTGGGGCTCGTCTTCATGCCGGGCGCCCAGGCGCAGGCCGGATCCGGGCTGGCCATCACCCTGGAGGCCCCCTCCTCCTCGGGGGTCGCCCGGCTCCTGGAGCTGTTCCGGGCCCACCATCCGGGGCGCCTGGTGCCGTGCGCCAACTCCGAGGCGGGCTTCCAGTTCGTGGATCCCGCCGGGCTGCGGTGGGAATACACTGCCCCGCCGGCATGATTCTTCCGGCGTGAAGCGCCGGTGGGGGCTCCGGGAGGCATTCCGGAGGCCTCCCAGGGGTTCCGGAACTGGAAATCCTGATCGCGATCGCACGCGTGCCTTGACGCAACGGGGGCGTCGCAGTAAGGACGGCCCCTCTTTTTCCTTGCCTTGCCTTCCGCTGGAGCATTGCCTTGGCGAACACCAAGTCCGCAGAGAAGCGTTACCGCCAGTCCCTGAAGCGCCGCGCCCGGAACGTGAACGTCCGGACGACCGTGAAGGACGCCGTCAAGTCCGCCCGCGAGGCCATTGCCTCCAAGGACGGTTCGAAGTTGACGGACGCGCTGAAGGCGGCTTCCAAGACCCTCAACAAGGCGGCCAGCAAGGGCGTCCTGCACAAGCGCACCGCCGCGCGCCGCATCTCCCGGCTGGCCAAGGCCGCCGCGAAGAAGAAGGCCTAGTCGTCCCGTAGCACCACCGTGGGTCGAGGACCGGGCTCCCCGGTCCTCACCAGGTGCTGGCCAGCCGATCGTAGCCGTCGCGCATGAGCAACTCCGCCAGGCGCGCCAGCGCGGCCTGACGGTTGGCCTCGGCTTCCAGGACGTTCCCGCGTCCCTGGAGGTAGTCCTCGGTCCCCGCCACCACTGTCTCCGACAGCAGCTGTCCCTCCTTCACGAGGCGCAGCCGCACGGTCGTGGAGATGCGGTAGTTGTTGGGGATGATGGTCGAGGACGTCCAGATGTTGAGCACCGCCCCTTCAATCGTGGACGCGCAGCCCGGAGCGGTGGCCAGCCGGCCGGCCTGGATGAGCTGGTTGCGCAGGTAGCGCGTGAAGAGGTTCTCCAGCCCGGGCTCCGCCGTCTCGTTGGCCAAGATGGGCGCGCACACCTGCCCTGTGCCCTCTGGCAGCGCGGAGCCCCACGGGCTGAAGCGGTAGCCGCACCCGGCGCCCAGCAGCGCCGCCGCCGCCACGCCCCACCGGAACGCCTTCACCGCACCCGCCTGAACCGCGTTCCTTGAGGGCCGCATGGGCGCGCACCCTACCCGGCCGCGATCCTCCGTCAAGCGCCGGAGCCGGACCGCGGCGCGGGCTCGCTCAAGCGCCGGAGCCGGCCAGGGGGACGCCACGCATGCGTCCGACATCCGCCAGCGTGGCGCGGGCAGCGGTGAGCCTTCCCTCGCGGGCGGAGCCCTTCAGCGCCATCCCCAGGGGCCACTGCATCCGCGTGCCGTCATCCAGCTCCAGCGTGAGCCCGTGGTGGCGGTACAGCACCGCGAGCAGCAGGCCGATGACGCCCCCCGCGAAGGACATGATCCGCACCGCCTGCGTGGGCGCCCAGAAGAGGCCCAGCGCGGTGAAGGCGAGCAGCCCCAGCGATTCGAAGTAGGGCCGCGTGCGCCACTCCAGCCGCCGCACCCTCACCCAGGGCACGTCGAGCGTCGGACCCCCTCCCGGGCGCCCCTGGAACGACAGCTGCGTGTCGTTCACCGCCAGGGCGCGCCGGTTGCCCAGGTCCAGCGTCAGCGGAGAAACGCCCGGCAGCGACGGTGCGGGCGGCTCCGAAGCCTCGGGAGACGACCGGGGCGGCAGGGGCGCCTCCGGCAGCTCCGCGTTGCAGAAGGCACAGCGGCGCCGGGCCGCCGACTGGGGGCGCCCGCAGGCGGAGCACATGACGAGCACTTCCGCGGGCACCGCCCCTCCCTCCCGCCGTCAGCCGACGACGAAGTTCACCAGCCGCTTGGGGACGAAGACGAACTTGCGCAGCGTCTTGCCCTCGAGGGCGGCCTTCACCTTGTCGTCCGCCTCCGCCGCCGCGCGCACGTCCGCCTCGCCCGCGTCCGCCGCCACGCGCACCTCCGCGCGCAGCTTGCCGTTCACCTGCACGGCGTACGGAATCACGTCGTCCACCACCAGCGCCGGGTCGAACTCCGGCCAGGACTCCGTGACGGTGGACGCCTTCGCGCCGTAGGCCTCCGCCAGCTCGTCCGCGATGTGCGGCGCAATGGGCGTGAGGATGCGCGCGAGCAGCCGCACCGCCTCCCCCATCGCCGCCTTCTCCGCGGGCGTCTCCGGCGTGCCCACCGCGTAGAGCGCGTTCACGCACTCCATGGCGCCCGCGACGGCGGTGTTGAAGGACAGGCGCTCGATGGCCTCCGTCACGCGCTTGACGCACTTGTGCGCCGCGCGGCGCGTCTCCAGCGCCTTGCCCTCGTAGGGGCCCGAGTACGTGGCCTCCGCCGAGGAAGCGTGGTGCGTGGCGGCCAGCGTCCACACGCGCTTGAGGAAGCGGAACACGCCCTCCACCTGCTCGTGGGACCAGTCGAAGTCGCGCTCCGGCGGGCCCGCGAAGAGCACGTAGGTGCGCGCGGTGTCCGCGCCGTACTTCGCCACGATGGTGTTGGGCGCCACGCCGTTGCCGTAGCGCTTGCCCATCTTCCGGCCGTCCGCGCCGTTGACGATGCCCTGGGTGATCAGCCGCGTGACGGGCTCGTCCACCGGGGACAGCCCGAGGAGCTTCATCACCCGGGTCCAGAAGCGGAAGTAGAGCAGGTGCATCACGCCGTGCTCGGGGCCGCCCACGTAGATGTCCACCGGAAGCCAGCGCTGGCCCGCCTTCGGGTCGAAGGGCGCCGCGTCGTACTTCGGCGACAGGTAGCGCGCGAAGTACCAGCAGGAGTCGACGAAGGTGTCCATCGTCTCCGTCTCCCGGCGCGCGGGGCCGCCGCACTTCGGGCAGGTCGCGTTGACGAACTCCGGCACCTTCGCGAGCGGCGGCTCACCCTTGCCGGTGAGCACCGCCTGCGTGTCGATGTCCGGCAGCCGCACCGGGAGCTGATCCGCCGGGAGGGGGATGCCCTTGCGCTCGGGGTCGCACTTCTCGCAGTAGACGATGGGGATGGGCGTGCCCCAGTAGCGCTGGCGGCTGAAGCCCCAGTCCTTCTGGCGGTACGTCACCGTGGCCTTGCCCTGCCCCTGCGCCTCCAGCTTCGCGGCCAGCTTCACGCGCGCCTCGGCCGAGGGCATGCCGGTGAAGTCACCGGAGTCCACGAGGACGCCGTCCTCCGTGTACGCCGCGTCGAGCTTCTCCCCGGCGCCGAGCTTGTCGCCGGACGCCGGCTGGATGACCACGCGCACGGGCAGCGAGTACTTGCGCGCGAAGGCGAAGTCGCGCGCGTCGTGCGCCGGCACGCTCATCACCGCGCCGGTGCCGTAGTCGCTCACCACGAAGTTGGCGATCCAGATGGGGACCGGCTGGCCCGTCACCGGATTGAGCGCGTAGCCGCCGGTGAAGACGCCCTCCTTCTCCGCGTCCTCGCCCAGCCGCTCCGTCTTGTTCTGCGCGGCCATCTTCTTGGCGAACGCGTCCACGTCCGCGCGGCGGTCCGCCGTCGTCACCTGGGCCACGAGCTTGTGGTCCGGCGCGAGCACCACGTAGGTGCAGCCGTAGAGCGTGTCCACGCGGGTGGTGAAGACGCGCAGTGCAGCGTCATGCCCCTGCACGCGGAAGTCCACCTCCGCGCCGTCCGAGCGGCCAATCCAGTTGCGCTGGGCCGCGGTGATGCGGTCCGGCCACTCCTTGAGCGTGTCGAGCGCGTCGAGCAGGTCCTGCGAGTACTTCGTGATGCGGAACGCCCACTCGGGCATCTCCTTGTCCTGCACCTCGGAGTCACAGCGCTCGCAGCGGCCGTCCTTCACCTGCTCGTTGGCGATGACGGTGTGGCAGCCGGTACACCAGTTCACCTTGCTGAAGCGGCGATAGACGAGCCCGCGCTCGAGCATCTGGAGGAAGAACCACTGGTTCCAGCGGTAGTACTCCGGCTGGCTGGTGTTGACCTCGCGCGTCCAGTCGTAGCTGTAGCCGAGCGTCTTGATCTCCGCCTTGAACGACTCGATGTTCTCGCGGGTGCGGATGGCCGGGTGGACGCCGTCCTTGATGGCCGCGTTCTCCGCCGGCAGGCCGAAGGCGTCCCAGCCCATGGGGTGCAGCACGTCGAAGCCGCGCATCTGGTAGTAGCGCGCGTAGACGTCCCCGATGAGGTAGTTGCGCACATGCCCCATGTGCATCTGGCCACTGGGGTACGGCAGCATCTCCAGGACGTACTTCTTCGGGGCATCCGGACGCCTGCCTGCCCGGAAGAGGCCCTCCTCTTCCCAGCGGGTCTGCCACTTTCCTTCAATCGACTGCGGCTCGTAACGCTCGTTCATCGCCATGGCTTCTCTGACTCTTAGCGGGAGGTAGGACACGCGGGCAACAAGTCTTGGCGCGTCGAAAGCCTGGACGGCTGGCGCCCCCGGGGCCCTGACCGGGAAACCCGGAGGGACGGGGGCCAGGCCAGCCCCGGGGCGGGGGTGAGGCCTCGCTCGGTGCTTGCCCTCGGGGCCGGGCGCGACTAACTCGCCTTCCCGGTCTGGAGCAGAGGGAGAGCACCATGCAGGTCGTGAGTGTGAAGAAGGCCCTGTCGGGGGCCGTCGAAGCGGGCTCGAAGGTGGAGGTGCGCGGCTGGGTGCGGACGCGCCGCGACTCCAAGGCGGGCATCAGCTTCGTGAACGTGAGCGACGGGTCGGTCTTCGACCCCATCCAGGTCGTCGCGCCCAATTCGCTGCCCAATTACGAGAAGGAAGTCCTGCACCTCACCGCGGGCGCCTCCGTCATCTGCCGGGGCACGCTGGTGCAGTCCCAGGGCAAGGGGCAGGCCTTCGAGATTCAGGCGGACGAGGTGCAGGTGCTGGGTCTGGTGGACGACCCGGACACCTACCCCATCCAGCCGAAGCAGCACTCGCTGGAGTTCCTGCGGGAGGTGGCGCACCTGCGCGTGCGCACCAACACCTTCGGCGCCATCACCCGCGTGCGCAACGCGGCAGCGCAGGCGGTGCACCGCTTCTTCCACGGTGAGGGCTTCTGCTGGGTGAACACGCCCATCATCACCGCGAGCGACGCGGAGGGCGCCGGCCAGATGTTCCGCGTGTCCACGCTGGACGCGAACAACCCGCCGCGGGGCGAGAACGGCAAGATTGACTGGGGCAAGGACTTCTTCGGCAAGGAAGCCTACCTCACCGTGTCCGGGCAGCTGAACGTGGAGGCGTACTGCCTGGCCATGTCCAAGGTCTACACGTTCGGCCCCACGTTCCGCGCGGAGAACAGCAACACCACGCGGCACCTGGCCGAGTTCTGGATGATTGAGCCGGAGATCGCCTTCGCGGACCTCAACGAGGACGCGCTGCTGGCGGAGCGGTTCCTCAAGTACGTGTTCAAGGCCGTGCTGGACGAGTGCGCGCCGGACATGAAGTTCTTCGAGGAGCGCCAGCAGAAGGGCGTCACGGAGCGGATGGAGAAGTTCATCGGCTCCAGCTTCGAGCGCATCGACTACACGGAGGCCGTCTCCATCCTCCAGAAGGCGAAGAAGAAGTTCGAGTACGCGCCGGAGTGGGGCAAGGACCTCCAGACGGAGCACGAGCGCTACCTCACCGAGGAGCACGTGGGCCGGCCCGTGGTGGTGATGAACTACCCGGAGGCCATCAAGGCCTTCTACATGCGCATCAACGAGGACGGGAAGACCGTGGCCGCGATGGACGTGCTCGCGCCGGGCATCGGAGAGATCATCGGCGGCAGCCAGCGCGAGGAGCGCCTGGACGTGCTGGACGCGCGCATGCGGAAGTTCGGCCTCGATCCCGCGCACTACCAGTGGTACCGCGACCTGCGGCGCTACGGCACGGTGCCACACGCGGGCTTCGGCCTGGGGTTCGAGCGGCTCATCGTCTACATGTGCGGCCTGCAGAACATCCGGGACGCCATCCCCTACCCGCGCGTCCCGGGCTCCGCGACGTTCTAGTCCAGGCTCAGGACTTCTTCGTGATGCCGGCGCGCTCCTGCGCGAGCGCGCCGAGCGCGGACCAGTCCTCATCGCCGCGCCCCTGGGCGACGCCGGTGAGGAAGTGGTCGCGCAGCAGGCTCGCGAGCGGCAGCGGCACCTCGGCGGCCCTGCCCGCTTCGAGCGCCAGTGTCACGTCCTTGAGGCCCAGGCGCAGCGCGAAGCCCGCGGGCGTGTACTGCCCCTTCGCGATGGCGCCCGCGTAGTTCTCGAAGATGGGCGCCTTGGCGAAGACGGACTTGAAGACGTCCAGGAACGCGGCGCGCTCCACGCCGCACTTCTCCGCGAGCGCGAAGGCCTCCGACAGGGCCTCCATCATCGACGCGATGAGGAAGTTGCCGGACAGCTTCACCGTGTTCGCGGCGGACGGCCGCTCCCCCAGCTCCGTGAGGCCGCGTCCCAGGGCCGTGAGCACCGGACGCACCCGCTCCACCTGCGCCTTCGGGCCCGCGGCGACCACCCAGAGCTGCTTGCCCGCGGCGGCCTCGGGCCGGCCGAAGACGGGGGCGGAGACGTAGCCCTGGCCCGCGTCCGTGTGCGCCTTCGTCAGGCGCTCCGACAACGCGACGGAGATGGTGCTGGAGGAGACATGGATGGCGCTCTTCGGCAGGGCGCTGACGACGCCGTCCTTCCCCAGCACGGCGTCTTCCGCGGCGTGATCATCCGCGAGCATGGACACGACGACCTCCGCGTCCCGGGCGGCCTCCGCGGGCGTCTTCGCCACGCGCGCGCCCTGCTCTTTCAGCGGATCCGCCTTGGAGGCGGTGCGGTTCCAGACGACGAGCTCATGGCCCGCGCCGGCCAGGCTCTTCGCCATGGGCGTGCCCATGTTCCCCAACCCGATGAAGCCGACCTTCATGGAGATGCTCCCTTCGTGCTCGCGTTCACGCTTCGTTCGACTGTTCTTCCGACACGTCCAGCCGCTCGAAGGCGCGGCCCAGGACGGCGACGCCCAGCGCCACCTCCGCGAAGAGTGCCCCCGCCGCCGCCAGCCCCGCGAGCGGAACCGCCCAGCGCCCCATGACAGTGAACAGCGGATAGCCCACGAGGAGGGCCACCACGGCGGCCGGCAACAGTCCCAGGAACGTCACCACCAGCGTGCCCACCAGCGTGAGCAGCCGCTGGCCCAGCGCCTCCACGCCGCGTGCCCGCTCGGAGTCCGCCGGAATCCACGCGGGCAGCAGCACCACGGCCGCGTTCTGCACGAACAGCCCCGCCAGGCCCAGCGCCGGCAGCACCGGGAGCAGGCCCAGCACCACCGGCGTGGACCACGGCGCGAGCGTCGCGTCGTCCGCCCCCACGCCCAGCACCAGCGCCAGGAGCAACATCACCCACTGCGCCACGCCCAGCGTCAGCGCGGACGCCGCCAGCTCCGCGCTCACCACCTGCCGCCCCGTGAGCGGCAGCGCGCGCAAGAGTTCCAGCTTCGGCAGGTCCATGCGCAGGTCGGTGCGGAACGCGCTCGGGCCAATCACGGCCATGGCCAGCGCGACCATCAAGGCCATGGGCCCCAGGAACTCACGGCTGTTGGAGAACAGCCGCGTGTCTCCCATCACCAGCGCGAACACAGCGCCCAGCACACCGAAGGACAGCAGCATCACCAACCCGCTGCCCATGCGCCTGCGCGCGATGAGGTTCTTCCACAGGAGCGCGACCTCCGGACGCCCCCGGGCCTTCAGCGCGAAGGGCACCTTGCCGACACGGATGGAGCCCGAGCGCGCGGCCCGCTGCTCCCGCCGCCGCGTCCGCGCTTCGGCCCCGGCCACCGCGGAGTCCTCGAAGGGCACCTCCACCGCGAGCACCCAGGCGTAGTGCGCCACCAGCAGCGCCAGCGACGCGGGCAGGTAGCGCAGGAAGCCCTCCCAGCTTCGCGCCATCGCGGGGGCCACCAGCGCCCTGCCCGGCCACAGCACCGCGCGGGGCCCGGGGGCATCGAGCACGTCGCGCAACCACTCGCGCACGGCGAAGGGTCTGGAGAGGTTCTCCGGCAATGGGTGGTCACGCAGCGTGGACAGCAGCGTGCCCATCCCCGCGAGCAGGAGCACCGCCACGACCGCCCACCGCACCGCGCTGCCCCAGCGGCCTTGGGACACGAGCCACGCGCGCACGAAGGACGCCGCCGTGCCGTGCAGGTAGAGCGTCCCCATGGCCAGCGCCGCGCCCAGGAAGAAGAGCACCGGGCGGGGACTGGTGAAGCGCCCCACGAAGATTGTCGCCGCCAGCGCCGCGAGCATCGCGCTCAAGAGGCCGCGCAGCAGCTTGTAGTGCAGCAGCGCCTTGCGCGTGACGGGCGCGGCGAAGAAGGTCTGCACCTCCGTCTGCGTGAAGGTCAGCGCGGGCCGGTCCGCGCCCAGCACCCACGCCGTCACCAGCGTGCCCAGCACGGAGACCTCCAGCGAGAGCTCCGCGAACAGCCTCGCGTTGGGGGACACCGCGCGGCCCGTGCCCTGCACGAAGACGCTGCGCCCCACCAGCGAGTACAGGTACGCGAGCCCCACCAGCGCGCCCAGCAGGTAGCGCGGGCGCTTCAGCCGCTGCACCTGGCGCACCACCCGGTTGCGCCATGTCCTCACCCAGAGGAACGCCACCGCGCTCGGGAAGCTCACGCCGGTTCGTTCCCCCGCGCCCGCGCCTCCTCCGACGCCGCGCTGGTGATGCGCACGAACAGCTCCTCCAGCGACGCGCCGTCACCGGCTCCGCCCGCCATCTGCTCGCGGATCTCCGGCAGCGACCCCAGCGCCACCGCGCGCCCTCCGGCGATGACGAGCAGCCGGTGACACAGCTCCTCCACCAGCGGGAGCAGGTGCGACGACAACACCAGCGCCGTGCCCTCCTCCGCGCGGCGGCGCAGCGAGGCCTTCATGCGGCGGATGCCCAGCGGATCCAACCCCGTCAGCGGTTCATCCAGGAGGATGAGCCGCGGCTGGTGCAGGAAGCCGCACGCGATGGACAGCTTCTGCTTCATGCCCCGCGACAGCTCGCCCGGCAGCGACTTCTCCCGGCCCGTGAGCTCCATCTCCTCCAGGAGCGCGCGGCCCCGCGCCTCCCAGTCCTCCACGCCGTAGAGGCGCGCGGTGAAGTTCAGGTGCTCCCAGACGGTGAGGTACTCGAAGAAGCGCGGCTCGTCCGGGAGGAAGGCCAGCTGGCGCTTCGCCTCCACCGGCGCCTGTGCCACGTCGAAGCCCGCCACCCGCACGCGCCCCGCGGAGGGCGGGAGGATGCCGGCCAGACACCGCAGCGTGGACGTCTTGCCCGCGCCGTTGGGCCCCACGAGGCCCAGCACCTCGCCCGGCGCCACCTGGAAGGACAGGCCGCGCACCGCCCGCACCGCGCCGTACGTCTTCTCCAGCCCCTCGACGTCCAGCGCCGGTTCCATTCCGTGCCCTTGGGATTCCTGTCGAAGCTCAGCCGAGCTTCAGCAGTTCCTTCACCGTGTCCAGCACCACGCGGGCCTGCACGGGCTTCACCAGGTAGGCCGTGGCCCCCAGCGCCATGGCCCGCTCCCGGTCCGCCGCCGCGCCCTCCGTCGTCACCACGACGATGGGCACCGCCCGGTGGTCTTCCGTCTGGCGGATGTGGTGGATGAGCTTCAGCCCGTCCATCAACGGCATGTTGATGTCCGTCATCACCAGGTCGAAGCGGCCCTGCGTGGAGAGCTTCTTCAGCCCCTCCACGCCGTCCTGTGCCTCGATGCAGACCACCCCGGCCAGGCGCTGGAGCGCGTACATGATGCTGCGGCGCATGGCCTGCGAGTCATCCACCACCAGCGCGCGGATCTGCTGCGACATGGACACCAGCCTAGCACCCGCGCGCCGTCCGGCCCGGGATTGTGCGGCGGCTGTCATGCAGCCAGCGCTTCACTGCCCGCCGGACTGCCGTCGGCGGCGCACCAGCGCGGCCAGCTCCGTCCCGATGGCGTCCAGGGCCAGCACGCGGCTCACCGCGCCCGTGGCGATGGCCTCCTTGGGCATGCCGTACACCACCGCCGTGTCCTCGGACTCGGCCCACGTCTCGCCGCCCTCGCGGCGGACCGCGCGCACGCCCTGCGCCCCGTCCGCCCCCATCCCCGTCAGCACCACCGCCACCGCGCGCGCACCCAGCACCTCCGCCGCGCTCTCGAAGAGCCGGTCCACCGACGGTGCGTACTTGTCCGCGGGCACCGGAGAGGGCGTGCGCAGCTCCAGGCGCCCGGTGCGGTCCGACAGCAGCAGGTGTCGGCCTCCTGGCGCGATGTAGACGTGGCCCGGCTTCACCACGTCGCCCTCGCACGCCTCCCGCACCGTGAAGGGACCGATGCGGTCCAACCGCTCCGCGAAGGCCTTGGTGAACTGCGAGGGCATGTGCTGGCCCACCAGCACGCTGACGGCCGGCTCGGCGGCCAGCCCCTCCAGAAGCCGCTGCACCGCGGGAGGCCCGCCCGTGGACGCGCCCACGGCGATGACCTGCGGCACGTCCCCCACCAGCATGGAGCTCCGCGGCGCGGGCCCGTGGCGTCCCCCCGACTTCACGTGGCGCGCCGCGAGCACCTTGTCGAGCAGCTCGCGCCGCAGGTGCTCCAGCGCCGCGGGTGTGCCCTGGGGCGGCTTGGCGATGAAGTCGAACGCGCCCAGCTCCAGCGCCTTGCCCACGTCCGAGCTGTGCGCGTAGCTGGAGATGACGATGACGGGCGTGGGCGCCGCGCGCATGAGCAGCCGCAGGAAGGTGTGGCCGCCCAGCCGGGGCATCTCCAGGTCCAGCGTCACCACGTCGGGCTTCAGGTCCAGGACCTTCTTGAGCCCCTCCTCGCCGTCCTGGGCCCAGTCCAGCACCATCACCTCCTGGGAGGACTCCAGCAGCGTGGTGAGCGTGCGGCGGTTGGTGGCCGAGTCGTCGATGACGAGCACGGTGAGCGGGCGTGCCATCAGCGGCCCTCCCCGCCCGGAAATTCGGGCCGGCGGTAGACGAGGTCGCCCTTCAGGTGCACCAGCTCGAAGTCCGCGCCCAGGCTGAGCAGGTTCTCCGCGTGGCCCAGCAGCAGGTAGCCCCCGGGACAGAGCCGGTCGCGGATGACGCCCAGCACGCGGCGGCGCGCGGCCAGGTCGAAGTAGATCATCACGTTGCGGCAGAAGACGACGTCCGAGCGCGGCACCAGCTGGCTGCCCGCCACGTCCGACAGGTTGTGGTGGCCGAAGTTCACCCACGCCTTCACGTCGTCGCGCACGCGGACGCGGTTCACCCCCACGGGGATGAAGTAGCGCTCCAGCAGGTCCGGCGGCGTCGCGCGCAGGGCGCTGGGGCCGTACTCGGCGCGGCGGGCCACGGCCAGCACGCGGCGCGACAGGTCCGTGCCCAGGACCTCCACGTCCCAGTCGTCGAAGCGGCCGCTCTCCTTCAGCAGCATGGCCAGCGTGTACGCCTCCTCACCGGAGGAGCACCCCGCCGACCACAGCCGCAGCCGCCGCGTGTGCGCGTTGCGCTTCTCCAGGATGGGGATCAGCTCCTCGCAGAAGGCCTTGAGCTGCGCGGGTTCGCGGAAGAAGTACGTCTCGTGCGTGGTGAGGGACTCCACCGCCGCTTCCAGCTCCGCGCTGCGCTGGGCGTCGTAGCGCAGGTAGCGGTGATAGGAGCCGAAGTCCTGGATCCCCAGCGCCTCCAGCCGGGGCCACAGCCGGCGCTCCATCACGAACTTCATGTTCTCGTGGATGAGGATCCCGCAGTGCGCGTAGACGTGGTCGCGCAGCAGCCGGAACTCCTCCAGCGTCATCTCAGGGCGGCCCTCGTCGAAGCGTGGCATCCGAGTCCTCCCCTCAGCGCCGCGACAACCGGACGACCGCTTCCGCCAGCGCCACCTGGGCCAGCGCGTCCTGCTCCACTGTCAGCGCCTGCTGGAGCGCGGGCAGGCACTCCGGCCGCCCCATTCCGCCCAGCACGCGCGCCGCGGCGGCCCGCACGTCCCAGCGGGGGTGGCCCAGGAGCGACA